>NZ_LCWN02000007.1:0-52716 GCF_002078205.2 Vulcanisaeta sp. EB80 | reverse complement strand
AATCACCGCTTGGATCTATTGTTGGCACGTCCTTAATTTCAATCTTGCTCACTGATTTATTGATGTCCTCCGCCTCTTCTTGGTATGTTTTTTCTATTTGGTTTGTGTCTTCTTCCTGGGCTGGTGCCCCTATTCGGCTTATTACCTTGAAGCCATTGTAAATGGGCGGATTATGACTAGCCGTGATCTGAATAATCAAATCAAAACCAAAACGAAAACCAAACCAAGCAACAACAGGAGTCGGGGTTGGCTTTCCCGTTATCACTGTATCAATACCGTGGTTTAATGCTACGTTTGCGACTATTGTTGCATAAGTCCTTGATCTAGTCCTGACATCATAACCAACCAATAGGTGCTTCAATCCGTACCTACGTGACCAGTACCTGATCGTTGATTCGGCAAGTACGGCGACGAGCCTTTCATTAAAATCTTTATCTATGATACCGCGAACACCATCGGTGCCGAAACGAAACTTTAATTTCTCGCCCACGAAGTATTTTTTAAGAGAGATTATGTTTAAAATTTACCTAATAATCTATGGTGTTCGTGATCGCAAATGTCCGCGTCCAAGCCCATGGTTGGTGCTAAGGTGTACCACCTAATGGCTGGCTCTGGTGATATAGCGCCATACGTACTAACCCCAGGCGACCCAGACAGGGTACCAAGGATAGCCAAGTACTGGGACAACGCTAGGCAGGTTGCCGTTCATAGGGAGTACGTGACATACACGGGCACTTACAAGGGTGCGCCAATATCGGCAGTATCCACAGGGATTGGAGGACCAGCTGCGGCAATAGCAATCGAGGAATTACTAACACTGGGCGCAAACACGTTCATCAGAGTTGGCACAACAGGCGCACTCCAGGAATGGATAAAGGTCGGTGACGTGATAATAAACACAGGCGCAGTCAGGCTAGACGGGGCAAGCAACGCCTACGCAATGCCTGAGTACCCAGCCGTGGCTAGCTACGACGTAGTCCTGGCTTTAATAACCGCAGCTGAGCAATTGGGTGTTAGGTACCACGTGGGTTTAACGGCATCAACCGCCGACTTCTACGTTGGGCAAGGAAGACCAAGCTTCAACGATTATTTACCTCCATGGTCAAGGGATCTTGTTAATACGTTATCCTCAATGAACGTGCTGAACTTCGAGATGGAGGCGGCAACCATATACACAATAGCCAATGTACACGGTGCAAGGGCTGGCGGTATAATGGCGGCCATAGCCAATAGGAAAACCAACGAATTCATACCAGATGCGGGAGTTGAGGATGCCATTAGGGTTGCAAATGAGGCTGTGAGGATACTCCACGAATGGGATACGATAAAGAGCGAACTTAAGCTCAGGTACCTGACAATGGATGTAATAAAACGCTGGATTAAACAGTGACTTAGCTACAGTAATGCTTTAAACTATAAGCATATTCCCCTTTTAAATATGGTTCTCGAAGAGTTTGATGAGGAGAAACTTGAAGAGCTAGCAAGGGGGTTACCTGAATTTGGACGTTTTGGCAAGGAGCTCGAAACAATAGGCGTATTGCCAATACCAAATAGATTGAGGAGGTATCACTGGTATAACCTATTCATATTCTGGGCAATGGCTTCGGCATCAGCAGCAACCCCACTGGCCGGTTACCTACTCTTTGGTTTAGGTTTGAGGGGGATGTTAATAGCCATTACAATAGCCTTTATACTAGGCGTAATTCCCACGGCATTATTCTCCGAGATGGGCCGCCAAATACCACTAACAGCACTTGTAATCGCCAGGAAAACCTTTGGTTATGGAACAGCCCAGGCACTGTCGTTGCTGTATACCGTGATCAACATAGGGTGGTTCGCACTAAACAATGCGGTTGGGTCGGAGATTCTTTCGGCAGTAACTCATACACCGATAATGTACTGGTACGTTATAATGGGTGCCATACAAATATTCCTAGTAATACTTGGCTTCAAATGGCTCGAGTACTTCTACAGGTATACATCAATAATACTCCTAATAAGCTACGCGGTGCTTACGTACTACCTAATAACGGCATACCACGTCAACTGGGCAGTGCTTTGGGCAACAAAGCCAAGTGGTAATGAGTCATGGGGCGCAGCAATAGACCTAATGCTCGCATTTGGTGCATTATCCTGGGCTTATAAGACATCAACAACATCACGTTTTGCTAAACCATACAGCGGAATTAATGTTCTATATGCATTGGCAACTCCTGTTGGCATTATAATACCAATATATTTGATGGGGATTCTCGGCTTTGCCGGTCAATACTATGCGAATAATTGGAATGTGGCCGCATTACAGTTCCCACCTGGAACACCATGGTGGGTGTTGGTGGCTGCGTTGGGGGCTTCCTTGGCTATAATACATACGAATGCAATGAACCTATATCCATCAGCTATA
Organism: Vulcanisaeta sp. EB80; assembly: GCF_002078205.2. Lineage (NCBI taxonomy): Archaea > Thermoproteati > Thermoproteota > Thermoprotei > Thermoproteales > Thermoproteaceae > Vulcanisaeta > Vulcanisaeta sp. EB80. Next base: position 50,312 of record NZ_LCWN02000007.1, on the reverse strand, counting down.
GACTTATTAGTTGCCATAGACCCTGCCATTAGGAAATTCAAGAGTGAGTTCAGGGCTAGACTTACGCAACCTATTGCCATATTGATACTTGGCATTGCATCAATAATAGTCTCAATATGGATATTAACATATATAGTTAATTTCCTGAATCTGGTGGGTTTAACAATATTTCCATTAACCTTCATACTAATCTTCGATTGGTATCTAAGGCTTAGGAGTAGAGTTAGGACTCTTGCTGATGTGCGTGATTACTTCTACTCAATACCAAAAGAGCCCTTGAAGCATATTGGTATAGCCGCAATCCTGAGTTTCGTAATTGGAAGCCTACTCATGAATTACCTACCAACACTATTACCATCAACATTTAAGTACGCACCGCCTGGGTTCACGGGCGCACTAATCGGTGGTTTGGTGTACTTGGTACTACTAATGCTTGGACTTAAGGTGAAGAAATTATCGTGGCTCTTACCATGATGCAGCATCATGACTCTCATGGATTGGTTTCCATATAAAAATGATAATTAATTATTTCTCACGTAACAATGATGTATAAACGCCAATAAAACTAAGTACAGCCGAGATAATGAGCATAACCCTTAGTCCAAGTAGGAATGATTGGTAGATCACCGTGTTAATAAGTGCTATGCCAGTGAATAGGTACAACGCGGCATACCTACCTAAGTAATTAATTAATATTGCACTAGCCACAGTAATGCTCAGCAACTGCCCCGTAAACCTCATGGTACCCAAAACACCAGATGCCACACCAGGAGTACCTATCATAACCAATCAAGTTATAATATTCCCCTCTGGCGGGCGGCTCAAGGGGTTGTTAGCGGCAGACCTACCCATTCACGGTAATAGCAAGCTCATGAGCCCCTTTAGCAAACCCCTCGTTAAAAATCAAAACCGTTTTGTTCAATAACCCTATAACAGCCCTTATTCATGTAATCAATGCCCAACAGTGGGGCTGATTACGCGGAGAGGGTTTTTCGGAGGCCATGGCCCAATGCCTGAAGCCGTGGTACACGGACGATTGCCGCAGGTGTAGGTCAAAATTCATTAAATGCCTAGTAAATTACCTATCTCACTGAACTAAGGCATGCACGGGCCTAGTTAGTTTAAAAACAATGGTTTTTACAACTACGTCAGTACAACCCTCGGCAGTTTCTCCATTATTTCCGTCCTTACGTGCCCCCTTATTAGCGCCGCATCCGCGCTGTAGTTGCTTCTAGCCAACACAGCGTGAGCCATCGGCGCCTTCTCGTTCCTGTGAAGTCTCGTTTACGGTTCAACTTGTCATTAACCACGTTCGTGGTACCTTATAAACCTAGTTGATAAAATAAGTATTGGGTGTGGGGTGGTTTGGTTGCTTGGGTGGTTGTTGACATATCAAGGAGTTGATTGCCAACTGTGGAATTACGTCCATAATAAGTGCGTGGAATCAAAGCTATGCAGCGAGGCGGCTAAGATGCTCATGAGTAAGTTGAGTAAGCACAGGTGTTTCAATGATGCACCTAAGTAAGCGTTTTGCCGCCTCGGCTATGGGTGGGTTTAAAATCAACGGGCCGCCGAGGATCGGCAAAGGCCCGATGGAGAGCGAGGAGGACAAAAAGTCAAGCAACGAAGCCTCCCTGCCCCAACCCACCCAGGCGGGGAGGATAGAAACATGCATGGAGTTAATAAGACAAGCAATGAGGTGCCTAGAAAACAACGACGAGGATTGCGTCATGAAGCTCATAGAAGAGTTGGTAAGGGCGAACTGCCACAACGGCAACGCAGTTGGCAAGGAGGTTGCTGATGGCACTAGAGGTATTGTTCATAAGCTATGGTTAAGCTACAGTGGCGATGATGAGCATAGGTGTAGGTTATTGATGCTGCTTAGGAGTCTTGGTGCGTCAAAAGGTTGGGTTAGGAGCGCGACCCGTATATCAGACTTGCGGGGATCTAAACAGATGGTTAAGGAGGTGTGGGATTAGCTGGAAAAGTAGGGCAATGAGGAACGATGTTGTTAAGGAAATCGAGGATTTGCTGAGGGAGAGGCTTGGTTGGAGCGAGGTTGGGATGTGTGAGGAGTTGTGGCGATTCGTCGGCGTCGACGTAAATGAGTTCAGGAGACACGGAATAGAGCCGTGCATTTGGCTTGAGGGCATTAATGAGTTGAGCAACCTAAGGAACCCATACTGGCTCGGGCTAAGGGCCAGCGACTTATCAGTTAAGAAATACAATAAGAAAGTTAGGTTGATATTAAATACTACGAATGCTATTGATGCCGTATTTTTCCTAAAGATACTAGGCACGATCAGAACGCCGAGCCTGGTCGTTGAGTGGAAAAATAAGGCACCGACCGCGAAATACGTATCTAGATCAATTGCTTTATCATTCTATGTGGACCTAGACATTGGCAACCGGCCTTGGCCAATCAAGTTAAACGCTGACGAGCTCGAGAAGATGATTAAGAACTTTAATGATAAGGAATTAGCCATGTTCATAGCTGGGGCGCTTGATGGTGATGGATCGATATGGTACAATGGATCCGTTAATGTAATGATTTCAGTCTGTAAGGACTGCCCGAAGAGTTTCATCCTCGATATGCTGAAGAGGGTAATTGCCGAGAGGTTCGGTATCGTTGGAAGCGATAGATCGCTTGAAACGGCCGATGTCTTAATGTTTTATGGCAGAAATGCCGTTAAGTTGCTTAGGCACATAGCAAAATATGTTCATCATCCACTCCGCCGATTAAGAATTGAGCTGATCTTAGCGCTTTATGACGGGAGGATAAGCCGTGAAGCATTCGAGAAACTTTACGAAATAACAGAATACGAGTACGGAGGACCGGACATCAAGCGTAACCATGCCTTAGAGATCCTCACCCGAGCGGCCCCACAAACCCACACCCACGGGGCAAAACAAAAAACGAAGAACATAAAACATAATCATTGATGGATCGGCCGGGATTTGAACCCAGGTCGCGGGCTCGACAGGCCCCATTAATGGCTAGCTCCATTAATGATCAGACGTTACAGAACCCATCACGGAGTTTGTGTTTGGTGCGGAGAAGAAGCCGAAGCCTATTCCGAGAACAGCCAGCGATATTGCTATGTTAATTAAATTGCGTATATTTAACACTAGCAACATTACGAATGCCACCCCAATAATGCCCATTCCAAGAGCCGCTATTTCCCTGGAACCATACCTATCAGACAACCTACCACTAATTGGCGACAATGCAGCCATGAATATCGGTTCAGAAGCAAGTATTAATCCTGCCATGAATGGATTATAGCCCAACACAGCCTGTAGATAAAGTGATAGTAAGAACGGTATCGAATACGTACTTATATAATTAAGTAACGCTGTTAAATTACCTGCCATGAAGGATATATTCCTAGTGAATAATGACAATTCAAGCATGGGATTTCTTATCTTATTTTCAATTAACACGAATAATATCAATAACGCAACACCAATAATTAGTAAATAAATATAGTTAAACCAATTGCTCATTGCAGATAAGAGCAGGTACATTACAATACTAAGTAATGCCAATGCGTAGGTGGTTGAACCGTAAACATCAATTGGTATACTGCGTCTTAGAATATCAATACCCCTCATGGATATGAACGAAATCACTAAACCAAGTATTGAAAAGATAGTCGTTATTAACAGTACAGATCGCCAACCAAGGAACTGCGTAATAATGCCTCCAAGGAACGGTGCAGACGTTAGTCCTAGATACACAGACATTGCGTTAATACCAAGTGCAAACCCCCTTTCACCCTCAGGAAAGACCTGGCTGACTATTGCCGCCGAACCCGGCGATAGTATTGATGAAGCAATACCCATGAGTAATGATGATAATATTAAAATGTAAACATTGGGCGCCAGTGCGCCAATGATGGAACCTATAACAAAGAGTGCGAACCCAACTTTGAAAACCCTGGCTCTACCGTATATATCAGATAACCTACCCAGCGCGATCATTAATGTTGGCAGTGGTATTAGGTAAACAATCGGTACATAAACAAGTATGTAAAGTGGTACATGAAAATACCTACCAAGTACTGGAGTTATGAAGGATAGAACAGTTGAATTATATGGAGTCTGAAACGCTGCCAAGGATGTTGTGAATAATATAAGTCTCCTCCTACCGCGATCTACAACACCCACCACAACTTCTGTATTCGATATCGCTCTTATAAATCCTATTTCTCACTATATTTCATCCTTACGAAGGACACGTAGGTAATAGATTTCATCCTAATGCCACCATCCTCCTTAATGACCACGTAGAGAATCTGTGTAAAGCCCTCATCAATCGGTATAACCATTATACCACCCTGTCCCAATTGCTCAATTAGTTTTGGCGGTACCTTGGGCGCAGCTGCGGTAACGAGTATCCTATCAAACGGTGCATACTTCGGTAAGCCTCGTGACCCGTCACCAATTATTACATGAATCACGTCCAAATAACCTAACCTAGCCAGGTTTTGCACCGCATATAGCGCAAGCCCTGGATAGTACTCCAACGTGTAAATTTCTCCCCTCCTCTCCATGGCCTCGGCGCAGACAGCAGCGTGGTAGCCTGTACCTGTTCCAACCTCAAGCAATCGGATGCCGGGCTTCAGGTCTAGAAGTTCGCACATCATAGCAACCATGTGGGGTGCGGATATTGTTTGGCCATACATTATTTCCAGCGGTGTATCCTCATACGCATATAACCTTAGGTAGTTGGGCAGGAACTCTTCGCGGGGAACCCTTAACATGGCCCGCTCAACTCTCTCGCTCTTTATTATACCCTCCTCCTTAAGCGATATTACTAACCTTCTCCTTGCTGATTCGAAATCTATCACACTATATCAATGGATGTAAAATATATAAGTTTACCTAAACCTACTGAGGGGGCTCACTTATTCTCAGCTCCTTCGGTATGGATATCTTAAACTTCTTAAAACCAAGCCTTAGCCTAACGCCCTCAAGCACGTCAAGCGAGAATGAGTCATCAACAGCCCCATTAAGCGGTTCAACCCTTAAAGTCAAGACCCAACCGTTATAGGACTCCGCGAGACTACGCTCTATGTAGAAGGGCACATCATCAACACGACCAACCTCGACATAATCGCTACCAACAATGAAGTCAGAAGCCCTATAGATCTGAGGTTCAGTTGGTGAGCAGCACCCATGACCAAGTATTATTATGATGTCGCCGTACTTCTCCTTCATACTTTTAATTAACTCCCTAACACCATCGTCATACTCAACACTTACATCTAACACACTCAAGTTGGTTTGCAATCATTTAAAAAGATTACTCATCAATTAGATGAGAATGCATACTATAATGTTTCATCATGAATTGTAATATTATTGAATAATTTTTATTTTAAGCTCAATCACGATTTATTAATGTCATAACTTATCTATCTTCATGACAGTTCTCCAGTGAGGTCTATCGAGACTACCCGTGGTGTCGACATATACCTGCTTAATCTCCAGGAACTCCTCAAGCCCATAAAGCCCAAGTTCACGCCCAATACCGCTCTGTTTATAGCCGCCCCAAATACCTTCGGTGGGTTGTGTATAGGCGTCGTTAATCCAAACGGTTCCAGCCTGTAGTTTTCTAGCTACCCTAAGGGCTTTGGCCGGATCCTTTGTGAATATTGAGGCTGTTAATCCGTAGATCACGTTGTTTGCAATCTCAATTGCCTCCTGTTCCGTCTTAAACGGTATCACTGCAATGACGGGCCCAAATATCTCCTCCTGTGCCAACCTACTCTTTGGATCCACATCGTCGAATATTACGGGGCTCACGAAATACCCACTATCATAAATACCGCCAGATAGTTTACCTCCATCTAGGGCAACCTTGAAGCCCGCCTTCTTACCAAAATCTATGTATCCAAGCACCTTCTCCTCCTGGGCCTTAGACACCAGTGGACCCATGTCCGTGTTATCGTTGAGCGGCTCACCGATCACCAAAGACTTTGAAACCTCGGCTAACCTATTAACAAGTTTCTCATGGACGCTCTCATGAACTAGGACACGGCTAATAGCACCACAGGCCTGCCCAGTATTCCTAAGTCCACCAAACACTATCGCCCTAACAGCCTCCTCAATATTGGCATCGTCAAAGACGATACCTGGGTTCTTACCACCAAGCTCAAGCCCAACCCTCTTAATGCCAGCGGCTGCCTGCTGCATGATTAGCTTACCCGTTGTTGTCTCTCCTGTGAAGCTTACGTAATCAATCCTTGGATGCCTAACGAGTTCATTACCCACGGTAGCTCCAGGTCCATAAATAACATTGACAACACCCTTCGGCAACCCAGCCCTCGCCAAAGCCCTGTAAATCTCCATGGCACTCATCGGTGTGTAACTAGCGGGCTTCCAAACCACCGTACATCCAGCGGCCAATGCCGGGGCTATTTTCCTCGCGGCTTGGGTCATTGGGAAGTTCCAGGGAGATACCGCAGCAACGACACCGACAGGCTCCTTGAATATTAACGATACATTACCATTACTAAGCACTATCGAGTCTCCATAAACCTTATCAGCAAGACCAGCATAAAACTCGAAGATCTCTGCGGCGGCAAGCACATGAGCCTTGGCCTGCCTAATGGGCATGCCATTCTCGAGGGCCACTGTGACCGCAATCCTTTCAGCCTCCTCCCTGAGTATCTCAGCCGTCTTATATATGATCCTGAGCCTCTGCCTGTAGTTCGTAACCCAACCGTACTTATCCTTATCAAAAACCTCCCTTGCCAGGTCCACGGCTTTATTGAGATCGTCAGTCGAAGCCTCCTCAATAACGGCTATGGTTTGATCAAAATGAGCCGGGTTCTCCCTTGTGAATGTCTTGCCCTTGCTTGAGGAGACCTCCTCACCGTCTATGAACAACTTAACCCTAACGGGGATTTCCAGGGTGTACTTGCCATAGGATACACTTGGCATCGCTCATGTATTAATACTCTTCCCTTAATTAAATTTACCCTATCAATTTTAATATTCTAGTGACTGCGTAAAGTATATATAATGTTTTTCTTTAAAATACCGAAATAACTAATTATATTTTCTAAACTATCCAAAATCACATTCAATGATATTCTCCGTTGAAGAACTCGTGTAATAATTGAATAAGGTATCCGCCGGATTCCTTGAAACAATAACCATAACCTCCCTATTACCACCATCAACATTTATTACAAAATGTACTAAGGCATCGTCACCACCCTTATAAGCCCGTGCACTAGCCCTCACATACCGTGTTTGATGCAGAACATTATTAACTATGTAATCCAAAAGGGACTTGATACTTTCACAACCGTTGTTAATTATCATTAGTACCTGGTTAGGATCTAGCTCCTGCTCTCTCTTGTATTCAGTACCTGGTGGAACATAGATCCAAACCAATGACATCCGAACACCGCAAAACCTCAATTGAGCCTAAATTTAATACTTAACGGGCATTAAGCATAAAACTAATTGCACCGCCAATTAACGCCCGCTTACTCGCAGCACTCTGGGACTTGGTTACTATGGAATTATAACGGGGCCACTTGAGGAAGATCATGTAATCCAACTCGTATGGAACAATCACAAACCCAGAATCCCTAATGTACTGCCTACTAATGATCTTATTGAAGGTTTCCACATGATCCTCATAATAAGTGTACTTATGAACCAACACTGCGTAATCTACGCCATCCAACAGGTAATGCCCCATGGATGACAAACCCCTATGGACTGTACGACTTGGGTCAATCACCTTATGGGCTATGATTGACCTATTATCCGTGACCACCAAAACATCAATCGGGCTCCTAAACAGTACTGGGTTTACAAAACCTATTGATCTCACATTAAGCCCCACATGAACAACCTCACCATCTATGTAGAAGTCAAAGCCCTTAATCGTATTTGCTAGAGATCTCGATAAGTCATCATAGGAGTCCTCAATCAACTCCTTTGAGGGTGGTACTTTCATTATCATCGGGCTTGGGTATATGGTCTCACTGGGATCAATACCTAGTGGATCATCGACACACACGGGGCTTAAATCTATGATCTCGCTCCACCGCATCATGTACGGTATCTCCACATAACCCCTATCATTCAAGGTGGCTATACCATTGTTTATTAGATCGTGGATTAATGGATCAACATCAGAGGACCAATCGGTCAATGTGATGGTACCCACAGGGGAAACAAAGGCCTTGGAACCCTCAATAAAGCCATACTTAACCCACCGGCAAAACACAGCCTTATTGGCCTCGTTAAGCTTGGATATTCCTCCAATGACCTTTAGTAAATCGTTGTTTTCATGATAATGGCTACTTAACTCATAATCCTCCTTTATCAATTTACCTACTTTGTCAAACGACATAATCAAGCCATGGAAACCCAAATGGCTAATAAACCTTTCCCTTAAGTATCCCCTGGTGATGAGGGCTAAGTTTATGATCTATGGATGATTAATTATGAGCCAACTGATGATCATCTCTACCTAAAGTCAGGGGCGAGAAGATTCGCTCATCGCTCGCTAAAGTCCTGGCTCATCATTATGCTATGGTTAGGTAACAGAAATTAATTGGTTTCTCCAGGTTAAAGCGTGCTGCTAACCAAAGCCCTGGATGGCGTTCCAAGGAAAATTGTTAGTCTTAACCCATCAATAACGGAGTACCTATTCGTGCTGGGTGCCGGTGACAGGGTTGTGGCCAGTGATGTGTGGAGTTATAGGCCGAGGGAGGCTATGAAGACTATGAAGATAGGCTCGTTCACAGCGGCTGATATTGAATCGATAAGGAGGTTAGGACCTGACCTGATAATATTGGCGTATCCCGTACAGAAGCATTTGGTTGATTCGCTATCAATGATAGCGCCTGTTTTGGCAATCCCAATGCCCACAAACCTAAACGCCATAGCAAGTGCCTTCGAGATGGTGGGTAACCTGCTTGATATGGATAATGAGGCGGCACGGGTCATTAACACCTACATGGATGCCCTGAAGGAATCCGCTGTAAGCGTTGATAATGTGCTTGTTGTTTTGTCGCTTGGCGATTTTGTCATACCGTGCGAATCATCGTATATAGCCTCAGCACTTAACAGGGTTGGTCTTAGGTATGCTAGGGGTCTTAAATGCGTTGAGTTAATAACCAATAGGGATGGCATGTTGGGTGTTGTTGATAGGGTAAATCCAGGTCTTATTATTTATGAGGGCAAGACAAAGGAATATAGACCACAGGAGTTCAACTGGGTTAACAAACCCGTACTATACACACCAAATGACACACTAGCCCACTACGGACCAAGCCTACCACTGGATATTCAATTATTAACCAACGCATTAATGAGGAAGGAATCCTTCGTCAAGAATACATCGAGCATACTTAGGCCAAGCCTCTCTGACCCTTGGTATAGGGTTTACCTTTAGGGTTCACTCCATTCCTTAGGTTAGGTCTTACGTAATTCTTCCAAACCTCGCTAGCCACCTTTCTGCCGATCTTCGTTAAATCGTAGTAAATACCCCTACCCCTCCTCTCCGGATTTCTCTGCTTAACCTTAAGCCAGGGCTTCACGGAACTGGTGACCCGACCCTTGAGTGATCCCCTGAACTCCTGGAGCAAACCCAACTGAACCAGATGTTGCACGGCTTGCTCAACCTCATCCTCAGGAACAATGGGTCTCCAACCAGCAGCACCAAGGAGTCTCCTAGCCAGTAGCCAAGGTGTGTCTGGACCATAGTGGTAAATGTGGGCTAGGATCTTCATTTCAAGTTCGTTCAATTGCTTAATAATTGAAGACTCATCACTACTCATCATCTCCTAACAAACCTAAGCCACTTTTAAATTAATTATGATCGTCCAAACAAATAATAAATCAGGGTGGTACGATTGGCTCACACACCACACCCTCTGCTGCTGGCGTCCATAATTCATAACTCTGATCATTAAAACTTAAAGATGTTGGTGAGGTGCCGTAAATAATGTACCAGTTGAGTTCAATGGCGTAGTAATAATAACTCATACAGCCAGTAGGCCCTATTTGGGACTCGATCGTGAAATTGCCATGAATGGGCAAGTAACCAGCGTAGCTAGGCTGGGTTTGCGACTGCGGAAGGTCCATAAAGCCCATATCGCCAGCACCCATCTGTACTTTATCACCAAAGGCTGGGTTGGAAAGGGTGAGCGACCAGGTATCATTAGCATAAACACCTGCAATTGGCTGACCATTGACTATGTTGGCTGGGTCAGAAACATTATCAATAATTATTTGCAAAAGATTGGTCAATCCCAGGTTAAAATATATTTGCAACTCATATTGTGTTACCGATGATTGAGTTGTCGGTGATTCGTAAGCCTCAGGTCCAGGTATTGGTGCCAATCCATTACTAAAACCTCCGCCCTCCTTATAGTAATTCCACGATGAGGCGTAATCATTAGCAAGGCCAATGCCGTACGTCGTTACTGTTGTGAAGGATGGTGTCCACTCGGTATATGAAATACTGTAACTCGACTGCGGCGTTATGGCCATGAAGTCGTATGGGAGTAGGCCTATATAATCGGGTACTGTGGCTGTGTATTCCCAACCATTTGAGTAATATATACAGAAGTCCCAAATCCATCGCGATACATAATTATCGGAGTATGGTGAGACATAATCATTAAACAAGGGGCTTACATAATAATAACCACCCGGTAAAATAAGCCGAGACCCCGACGTTACGGCACATGGGTCATAGGATTGATAATGACTTTGCTCATAAAGCACGAATAATAAGCCCCTAATGCTTAGGCTATAGCCAATTGATACGTCGAATTTACCGTGGTAATCCGTGACTACTTCCACGGTGAATGGCGGTCCCCCTGATAGGTACGGTAAAAAGCCAAGTAATGACCGCCGGCTTTATTGCCCATTATTTCGGCGTAGTATAGGGCATTTAACGCATACTCCTGTAATTCCTGCTCTGTGGAGTTATAAAAGGCTATGATGCCGTACTTCAGATATGGTGCCAATAATGGACCTAGGGTGTTTGGTTTAATTTTTACGTACGGTATGTCTAGTATGAGGATTGAACCTGGATGACTACTCACTAGGTTTAGGGCTAGGGTTAGGTTAGGGCCTGCATAAACTATCCTCTGGACCCCTATGCCTAGCTCCTCAGCCCTCATTAGGACATTGCTATAGAGCTTGTTGGGTCCTAGGACTATTATTAGACCATTGGTTCCCTCGAAGTATGTCAGCGCGACGCCGTAGTTAATGTCTATGTCCCCGTTCACTAAGTAACTAGGTTTATAGTTTTGACCGTGGATTGCCTGCACTATTAACATAATAATTAATATTGTTATTACTGCAATTAGCGCCGCGATGATGTATTGCATCTTTAACTTACTATAACCTGGGTTACGCATCGAAATGCTGTTACCGAACCACCTTTTATTGGTAAAGCATTACCACACGTTCGTGCATTTCAATACTATTGTGACCTGGATACTGGTAATTTCCCTAACCCATGTACTATGATGCCCTCTCCAATGAATTGTATTGGCGCACCAATCAACACAATACCGGGCACCAAGTCGAGTGCATAACCTATCATGGCTATGATAATCCCCACATTTGTTGATTTTACATTGAATGCGTTGGATAGCCTATATATTGGCGTGAATATGAGGGCCCACGCAATCACAATTACGGCACCAATCACGTCCTTAATCACATAGCCAGTAATAGCTGGTACGTTGATTGCTAGGACGATACTGTCAAAAACTATGAGGGATAGTAAGGCGATCAACCTAATCAGGGAACCGCCAAAGCCCAATCCATAGGTTTTATCGATTTTACTTAGTTCAAGGAATCCATTGTATATGTACATGTAGGTTATGACCAAACTGATGGCGTTATTGATTAGATCGAGAATCCTACCCGTTAGTAAGAGTAATGGTTTGTCTTGGGACATCACTATTAATGCCATGAGCAATAGTATATAGAAGGTAATACCAAGGATCAATAAATACATTATCCCCATGCGAATCACCCCAACCCGACTAAACACGCTGGTCACCGATTCATTCAAGCCCAACCTAACCCTGCCAACGAACCCATCGAACTCCTCTACGTAGTTCGGGTCAAGACTCTTCCTAACCTCGTCGTATACCTTGTTAAGGGGTCCTAGGTAACACCATGATCTACCGTGTCGATAATAGGCATAGTAACCACCACTCAAGGTCTTAATAACCAACGTACCTCGCCTACCGCATTTTGGGCATGTACCTTGGCCAATGCTACGGCTTGACATTTTACGGCATATTATTCATTTATAAATTATTTTAAGTCTTCCTTACATTGACTTATAGCTTCTCCAGGTACCCTTTATGACCCACACAGGCTCTTCCTCGTGGAATGGTTCCATACCCTCAAACCTCATTTCATTGAGTAACTTCTCATTAACATCAACACCAAGGCCGGGTCTGTTGGGCACCTTGTAGTACCCATCCTCTATCCTGAATGCATTATTGACTATGTCCTTCTTCCACTGGGGCCAGAAGTCGTAGAAGCTCTCCTGAATCAATAAATTGTATGTGCTGGCATCGAACTGTATCGTTGCCGCATGTTGAACAGGTCCAAAGGCATTGTGCGGCGCCAACTCAACACCGAAGGCCTCCGTGAGAGCCCTTATCCTAACCATACCAGTGAACCCGAGGGCATTCGTGATATCTGGCTGTAGCACATCGACTAAGCCCCTCTCGAGCAGTTGGAGCGGCTCCTCAACGCTGATTATCCTCTCGCCAACCGCAATCCTAACACTGGGTGCGGCTGCCTTAATCTTCGCCAAACCCTCAAAGTTGAGGTCCGGGTGTACCGGCTCCTCAATGAATAATGGGTTGAACTCCTCCATGGCCTTAACCATCCTAACCGCCGTGTTTACATCAAACCTACCGTGCGTCTCTATGAGTATGTCCACGTACTTACCCACAGCCTCCCTAACAGCCCTAACCCTCTCCACAGCCTCCTCAAGACCCTCCTCACCCATTTGATCAAAGTATGGTCCAAAGGGGTCGAACTTAAGTGCCTTGAAACCCATGGAGACAACATCCTTAGCCCTCCTTGCGAAGTCATCAGGCGTCACGCAATCACTATACCAACCATTTGCGTAAGCCTTAATCTTATCATTAACGAGACCACCAATAAGCTGGTACACGGGCACGCCCAGGTACTTACCCAACAAGTCATGCAATGCAATATCCACCGCACTGTATGCCGTGGCCGACTCGAAGGACCTACTAATGTAAAACTCATGCTTATACCACTCCCTGAATAGATACGTTATCCTGAATGGGTCCTTACCAACCATAAACCTCCTAACCTCCTCAATAGCCTTAACCACAGGGTTAACCCTCAATGTAGGCACAGCCTCCCCATAACCAACCTGCCCGTCACTCGTAACAACCCTAACAATTATTGACACGGAAGCCCATGGTGAGGCTTTAGCCGTTGCCAAATCGCTTACTGGGTAGATTTCTATGTCCTTTATTGTAACCATTGACAGTTAAGTAATGTAACCTGCTTATAAGTTTAGATTTTGAAATGTGAAATTAGCTTTAAAAGGTGGGGCGTTGATATCGTGTTAATGGAGAGGTTGCAGGTAATCGTGCTGACTCTATTAACCCTATCCTCATTCATGGTCGCTCTGGACAGCACAATAGTCGTATTAGCACTACCCGTAATGCTCACAGCACTTCGCACAGACCTATCAACACTAATCTGGATCATCTTAATATACATACTAGCTGTCACAATATTCTCAACACAGCTGGGCAAGTTAGGCGATATTAGGGGCAGGGCTAAAATGTTCAACCTAGGTATGATACTTTTTGGAATAGGTAGCGCATTATGTGGTCTCTCAAGCAATGCCCTCGAGCTAATCGGGTTTAGGGCTGTGCAGGCCTTCGGCGGCTCATTGATGACTAGCAATACCATGGCAATAGCCAGTGATTATTTTCAACCTCACGAGAGGGGTTTCGTATTTGGAACAACATCGATGGGTTGGAACCTGGGCGCCGTGGCTGGAATACTGGCTGGTGGTGTAATAACCACATTCATTGGTTGGAGGTGGATATTCTACATAAACGTGCCCATAGCCATACTCAGCTTCGTAATCGGACTAATATACCTAAGGGATAGGGGCGTTAGGGTTGGGCAGGGTTTTGATATACCCGGCGCAGTAACACTAGGGCTAGCCCTGGGCCTATACTCAATGGCTGGCATAACCTACGCAGGTGTTGGTTACAACACGGTAATTGGACTAATGCTAATACTGGGCACAATATTACTCGCCGCCTTCATATACATAGAGTCCAGGGCTAAGTACCCACTCATTGGGCTCAGCCTATTTAGGATTAGGATGTTCACCCTATCGAGCTTCTCCTACTTCTTTCAATATATGGCGAACTACGCAATACTATTCCTAATAATCATGTACCTACAGGGAGTCAGGGGATTAAATCCATTTGATGCATCACTATGGCTAGTGCCCGGTTACCTACTCGGTTCATTATCAGCAACACTCGGTGGGAGGTTGGCGGATAGGTTCGATGCCAGGGTCATAGCCTCAGTAGGGCTCATGCTCCAGGCCATTGCCTACGTACTCTATGACACGTTATTATCGCTGACAACACCACTTTACCTAGTAACCATAATAGCAACAATAAGCGGTGTTGGGGCGGCTATGTTCTTTGCGGCCAATGGTAAGATGGTGATGTTTGAAGTACCAGGCAACATGTATGGCATAGCCTCAGGCACGAACAGGACCATAGGCAATATAGGCATGCTACTAAGCTTCATAATAGCCATTGTGGTCTCCTCAGCAGCAATACCAAGGAGTATCGCCTTTCAGATATTTGTGGGAACGTCAACACTAACGCCAAGCCTAATGGCACCATTTATAAACAGCCTACACATGGCATTTAGAGTCTCACTAATCCTGATAGTAATTGCGGTAGCAACATCATGGAGCAGAACAAGAGTACCAATGACACAAAAAGTCACAAAGGCACAGTAAACACACCCATGAAGAAAAACTTGAAGAACCAAACGCCACGGAAGGCACGCTCCGGTAGCTCGTTGGTTATTTATAATTTCATATTCGGTATTTATTGAGGAGCCACTACCAAAGCTAACAAACGAAGCTTAATTGTATGAAGGTGCTAGATATTGTGCAGTTTTGCATTTGATTATGTGGTCTTGTGTTTATGAGGCTGGCCTAAAGCCTTATTAATGCTCAAGCGGGTTTTGTTTTGATGGTTGAGTCAATCGCCGCGTCCGTCATTGATAAAGCTCTAGAAGCTGTCTTGAGGAAGGTTGGTGAGGGCAAGAAGTTATCTACTGAGGATTTGGTCGTGTTGATGCTTGGTTTGTTTCGGGAGATTAGGAAGGATGTGACCGAGACGAATAAGAGGATTGACGCACTCTATGATTTAATGGGCAGGATCTATGATTTAATGGGTAAGAATTACGAGGCATTAAATAAGAGAATTGAGGAGACTAATAAGAGGATTGATGCGATAAACGACTCATTAAGCAAGAGGATCGATGCCCTCTATGATCTAATGGGCAAGAATTATGAGACATTAACCAACAGAATTAATGCAATAAACGACACACTAAGCAGGAGAATAGAGGAAACAAACAAGAGGATTGATGAGCTGAGCGGGGGCATGAACGAGATGAGGGAGAGCATAAACAAGAGGATCGACACACTATACGACCTACTAGGAAAAATATACCAAGCACTAATCAAACAAGAAACAACACAAAGACAATAGGGCATTCAGCGGTGGTTTTAATTGGCCTTACCAGCTCATTTTATGCCTGACGATGAGTTTCGGTAAGCTACCATTAAACCTAGCGTGGCGCATTAACTATTTGCCCCGTTCCTCGCATCCCAACGACCCCAATCACCCTTCATCTCTATCAGGAAATCCCCATCCTTGAAGTGTCGCTGTTCAACGTGCTCGGTGCTACTCAACTAGGACTGACTATTCTTATTTTATCCGAGTTCTAAGCCCTTCCCTATAGCGCTGGAGGAGGTGTTAAGTAAACCTTGAACGATCTAGAGAGAAGCCACGTCATTGAAGCCCTTACTCAAGCACCCCACAAACCAATGCCCACGGACAAAAAACTAAAAAACCACAAACATCATAGAACCACGCCCCGGTAGCTCAGCCCGGTCGGAGCGCCCTGGGGCGAAAGCCCCGTGCAAGCCTTGTAAGCGGGAGGTCCCGGGTTCGAATCCCGGCCGGGGCTCCAGGGTTTTGTATTGGGTTGATTGTTGGGTGGTTGTTTTGTTTGTTGTGGGTGGGGTGTTTTGGATGGGTTGGTTGTGAATCAATGTTTAGGGTGCTTTATGGTTTTTAGACATCATGCAGTAGTATTCTTAATAAGACGGTTCTACTCATTCCCCGCACCCTATCATAATCGCGAGTTATGACTATACCCACTCTAATTGGACCTACGTCTTTATTGGTTGGTGTACTTGCTACGTGTTATGGTGCGAGGGTTAATAAGGTGTAGGTGGGTTTGTTTGTCTTATTCGATTGTTATTTCCCCTGCTGTGTCTATTCCGCATTTTATGGCGTCCATCTTCGTGTTCATTAGACATATGAGTTGTCTCATGGTTAGTGGTCCCAGCGCCTCTATTTTGCCTGCCTCGCTTGGTCTTAGTCCGTATTCCTGTACCACTTCCTTTAGGTCTTCCTTGGTTACGTAGTCTGGTAGTGTTAGTGCTCCGAGTTTTAGTACGTCAAATAGTGGTGTGTCTATTTTGGATATTAGGTTCACCACGTCCGGTAGTAGTGTGATTATTATTTTCGTGGGGCTCAGGACCTGCATATTGTTCCTGAATGCGTGGATTGCGTTTATGAAGTCCACGGCCCTCGGATCATCCTGGCTCAGTAAGCCTTCATCAATGCCTATTATTAACGGTCCAATGCCTAGGTACTCCACTGCATTGTTTAGTAGTGCTAGGGTCTCCATGGGCTTTAGCCTGGCGCTCTCAACAACCTCATCAAGCCCTGCCTTCGCGAATGCCTTTAGTAATCCCTTTATGACGCTCTTCTTCAGTTTCTCCTGTATGTCCTTAATTACATCTATGTTGTCTGCGAATGCTGTTGATACTATGGCAGATAGGTCCCTATCCCTAACCTCCGTCATGTCGGCATACATGAATAAACCATTGACTGCTCCCTCAAGGCTTAGTAGGAGTGTTGTTTTTCCCGTGCCTGCCCTACCTATTATCGTTATTAATTGGTAGTCTTCCCTAACCATGTCGAGCAACTTATCCCTAGCGGCTCTCCACGAAGGACCAAGTAACCTAATCCCAACACCCCTCTTAGGAACCAGTGCCCTCTGCATCGCCCACCACCTTTATCAACCCGTAGTACGTAGAACCAATCTTTAACCTACGCGAACCACCGTGTGCGAAGACAAACCTGGCCCTGTGGAACTTTATCACCTTTATGAGGAATTCCTCGGCTTCCTTTGTTGGTATTTCGAGTCTATCCTCTATGTATTTAATGACTTCACCAACATCGGCATAACCGGATAGTGGGTTTGCGAGCTTTCTAATCCCATCAAGGACTATGGTTAATGGGTCAGCATCCTCCTTAGGTGTTAATAACCTACTCACCCTATTTATTAACTCCTTATCCGTAAGCAAGACACTCCTGCCGGAACCACTCTTCAATATCTCAGCCTTGCCAATACTCACGAGGTACTGAACAACACTATCCGGATCCCTAACCCATTTGCCCAATGTGGTCGTGTACGTGCTGTAAGCCACCCTAACCCCACCAACATCCTCCTTCCCAAGCACTGCACCAATTATGTAAGCCACATCCACCCTATCCACGCAGTTAATGGGTTGCTTGGTTTAAATTATGGTATACCTTATAATAAGAGGTAATTATGCATGTAATATGTAGATGGATATCTCAATTTATAATACCAATTGAACGTAGAAAGTCGAGAACCAACCTAACGAAGACATCAGGCCTATCTAGGTAAGCTGGGTGGCCAGCACCATCAATAATCTCAACCCTAAAACCACTCCTCCTCATGGCATCCATATTCTCCCTACCGGAAACCCTATCATTACTGCCCCAAATACCCAACACGGGAACCCTAATCCTGCTTAAATCGATGCTATCCACCCCGACTGGGCCAACAACAACAACCGCCTTAGCCGGGTAACCCAGCGCCAAGTACCTTAGCACGGTTTCGCCCCCCAAGCTTGCACCAACGACTATGGGCTCAGTCACATTTAACGCCTTTATTATGCCATAGAGGTGGTTGGCGTAATCATCGGGCTCCCTTGGCCTGAAATGTTCGCTCCTTGATTTTAGTCCGTAGGGCATATCCACAGCGTATATCCTGAAACCCCGCAACCCATCACCACAGCAGTTGATCCAGTCGTCCGCACTGAAGTTATACCCATGTACCATGACCATGGGCTTTCCATCACCCTTAACAACATACCTCACAGCCCTATTATTGACCTTAACCCAATTCTCGCTCACGCAAACCATCTCCACAACCAACTTATATACCTAATCCACCGCGCCCATTTTGCCAGTGCAATATTTTGGGTTACATAAACCATAGGGTTTATAAGTAAGTCCATTGTCTCCAGTGATTTGCATGAAGTTCTGTCCAAGATGTGGAGGATTGATGGTACCGGTTAAGAAGGAGGGGAAGGTTTACCTTAGATGCCAGAGGTGCGGTTATGAGGAGGAGCTAAAAAGTAGTGATACTAAGTCATACGTTGATAAGAAGAGTGTTGAGAAGAAGAGTGCGGTCATCGTTGAGAGCTACAAGGAGGAGGAACCAAGCGAGGAGGAGAAGGAGCTTAAGGAGGACTACGTGAAACAACTCCTCGATAACCTATACGAGACCGAGAGTGAGCAGGAGGAGGATTAATAAAGACGCAGTCCCCATACCTCGTGATGAATTACGTAGTTGTTGATCTATTCGCAGGTGCAGGTGGATTCAGTAGGGGTTTCCTTGATGCCGGTTTCGACGTAGCCCTTGGCGTCGAGATTGACAGTAATGCGGCTAGGACATATAGCTACAACTTCCCCAACGCCGTAATGCTCCTAGACGATATTAGGGATATTAACGGTACTGATATTATCAAGTACATAGGCGGTAAGCCAGACGTAGTCATTGGTGGTAGTCCCTGTGAGGCTTTCACGGAGACAAACCCAAGGAGGGCTAGGGATCCGCTGGATAGGCTTTATGTCGATGAGCTTGGTAGGTTAACGTTGGAGTTCATTAGGTTAGTTGGTGAGTTGAGACCGAGGGTTTTTGTTCTCGAGAACGTGATCCACATAATTGATGGTCCATTGAAGGAAGCATTGGTTACGGAGTTCGCCAGGACGGGCTATGAAAAAATATTCTTTAATGTTCTTCATGCAGAGGACTATGGAACACCAAGTATTAGGCGTAGGGTGTTCATCAGTAACATACCGATAAAGCCCGAGAAGGTTAATAGGGTATTTACCGTGTGGGATGCCATTGGTGACTTGCCGAGCCCTGGTGACCCATCAATACCTAATCACGAGTATGTAACAATTAGCGAGAGGAAGGTTAGGGGTATTTCGAGGCTTGGTTGGGACGAGGCTCTGTACAGGTTTAGGGGTGCAACCGGTTCGTTTAGGAATTTCGTGAGGCTCAATCCGTGGAAGCCGGCGCCGACGGTTATGGGTAGTGTTCGTTTTGTTCATCCATTTGAGGATAGGATCTTGACGGTTAGGGAACAAGCTAGGTTGATGGGGTTTCCTGATAACCATGTTTTCTTTGGTCCAAAGGATTCGCAGTTTAATCAAATTGGTGAGGCTGTTCCGCCACCCTTGGCCCGCGCAATTGCCGAGGTCGTTGTTAGGTATTTGGATAGTGGTGTTGTTTAATTAAGTGTTGGTGGAGATAAAGTATTAATAATGCGATTTAGTATTGATTATTAATGAAGGTAACGGTATCAATAATAAAGGCAGACATCGGAGGCTTACCAGGCCATGCTTGGGTTCACCCAAAGATTCTGGAGTTCGCAAGTGATAGACTCAGGGAGGAGCAGAAGAGGGGTTCGATAATCGATTACTTCGTGTACAACGTTGGTGACGACATGTCACTACTCATGACCCACACAAAGGGTGAGAATAATCCCGACATACACGGTTTGGCGTGGTCAATATTTAAGGAGGCTACGGACAACATAGCAAAGAAGGTGAAGCTTTACGGGGCTGGTCAGGACCTGCTTAAGGACACGTTTAGTGGGAACATTAGGGGTATGGGTCCTCAGGTTGCGGAGATGGAGTTTGAGGAGAGACCGAGCGAGCCTCTCGTGGTCTTTGCCGCAGATAAGACGGAACCTGGCGCCTTTAACCTGCCCTTCTATAGGATATTTGCTGACCCATTCAATACGGCGGGGCTTGTGATAGACCCAGCAATGCACCAGGGATTTAGGTTTGAGATACTGGATGTGTATGAGGGTAAGGTCTACCTACTCGACGCGCCCGAGAATAGTTACGACATACTAGGGCTAATAGGTACTCCGGGTAGGTACATAATAAGGAGGATATACAGGAAATCCGACCTAATACAAGCATCGGTAACGAGTGTCGAGAGACTAAACCTAATCGCTGGTCGCTATGTTGGTAAGGATGACCCAGTAGCCATGGTTAGGGCGCAGCATGGTTTACCAGCGGTTGGCGAGATCCTAGAGGCCTTCGCCTATCCGCACCTTGTTGAGGGTTGGATGAGGGGTAGTCACGTGGGTCCATTAATGCCTGCGAGGATGGTTAGCATAGATGCCGATAAGAAAATAGCCTTTGGACCTAAGATGACGAGGTTTGACGGGCCTCCCAAGGTGATAGCTATAGGTTTCCAGGTGCATGATGGTTACCTGGAGGGTCCTGTTGACCTATTTGACGATCCAGCCTTTGATTATAGTAGGCAGTTGGCTGCTCAGATAACTGATTATATCAGGAGGATGGGCCCTGTCATGCCTCATAGATTACCGCCTGAGGAGATGGAGTATACCACATTACCACAGATACTTTCTAAGTTAAAGCCCGTTCCCGTTGATGAGTATGAGAAGAATAGGTTACAATACGTTCAGTTTCTAACATCAGGGACACAGACAGGGCAGGCAAGTGGTGGTTCTGGCCAAGACTAGGTCTTAACCCATTTAAAATTAAATATTAAATATTGCTCATAATTACCCTGAGGGCATTCTCATAGGCGATCTTCCTAACATCGTTATCACTTAACCCATACTCAATCAACTTATTCAATAACTTATTGATCTCACCAATGTTCGTTAGATCCTCAGGCGTCCTCTCAATACCCAGGAAATCCGTACCAATCGCAATAATGTCAGGCCCAAACCTCTCGTACACATATAATACATGCCTAACAAGTGAATCTATGTTGGGCCTTGGGCCGATTGTTGATGTTATCATTGTTATTCCAATAACACCGTGGTTACTGTGAAGTAACTCGAGGATTTCATCATCGACATTCCTAACATGATCGTGAACACTGCGTATGTTTGCATGGCTTATTATTACGGGTTTCCTCGAAATCTTGAGTGTATCAATCATTGTATTTTTACTTGCGTGTGCCAGGTCTATTATGACACCGAGTTCATTGGCAAGCCTAACAAGTTCCTCACCGTCCGTTGTTAATCCATAATCCTTCCTAGTAATGCACGACGCTCCATACCTATTATCGAAATTCCAGGTAATCCCCAGGGCTCTAACACCAAGCCTTTGAATAAGCAGTAAGTCGTATGGGTCATCGAGCGCGTCAGCACCTTCCATTGATAATAGCATGCCTATGGCATTGCTGTTGAGGGCGCGTTCAGCGTCTGAGCTGTTTTCGATGGGTATTAATTGGTTGGGGAACCTCCTTAGTAGTACCATGTATATCTTAATCATTTCGAGGGCGATCAACTTCGATGCTGCAGGTGTGTAGGCCTTAATTGATTGTGATCCATATCCTGACGCTATTCTTTCGCCGACCAATGGGTTGTATGTGTCGTGTATTGGGAATACGGCACCAAATACAATCCTCACATTGCCTCTCATGAGCTTTGGTATGTCTGATTGTCTACCTGGGGCGTCTTTATCGAAGTCTTGGAATGGCTCCTCGAGCTTCTCATAATTCATTAAATAATAGGCTATATCTTCATGTAGGTCTATAACTGGGTAATTGGGCATGGAGAATTAATGCAGTACTTAATTAATAAGCATCACTTGAATTTGGTAGATAGCCTGTACTGCTGAACTACATCCTTAGCCCTCTCCCTCCTCTCATTATGCTCCTTCATAAATTCCCTAATCCTCTCAAAGAGCATCGCCTTGCACTCACCGCAAAGGAGCTTACCTACCTTACAATCCTCATATATCCTCTTAACCTTCTCATCACTCTCTTGGAATAATAGGTGGTACTTATACACGACACAGTTGTCTGGGTCTCCGCCATACTTACGTTGAAGCTCTGCCGTGGGTTGACCACCAGTTAGTGCATTCATTATCTTCCTCTTCACGTCCCTCTCCTCGTCCGTTATGTATATCGCTGAGTCGGGGTTTGAGGCGCTCATCTTATCCTCCCCTGTGAGTCCAGGTATGAACTTGCCGTATATTGTCGATGGCTTTGGATAACCCAAGTCCTCAGCTATATCCCTAGCTAGTCTGAAGTATGGGTCCTGGTCTATCGCCGTTGGTATGAGTACGGGGACTGTCTCCCCATAAAGCTCCGTTGGTAGGAACGCCACTGAGATCTCAAGTGTTGGGAAGAACGCGGCACCAACGTTCGTTGAGTCCGTAAATCCGAAAGTGTGCTTTATCGTTGACAACGTGAGTTTCTTACCAACCCTAACGGCTATTTTGTAGAGGTACTTTATGTCCTCGGTATCGATTATTATGTGCAGCTTATCCGGCGGGAATCCTAGGGCTATTAGGTCGAGGGCGTTCTCGTACGCGTACCTATTCGTTTGCTCCAGGGTGTAGCCCTCCTTGACCAAGAACTTCTCATCATCTGTCATCTCGAAGAAATACTCAACGCCAAACCTATCCACAAACCACCGACCAAGCATCCACGGGACTAAATGACCAATGTGTAGGTCGGCACTCGGTCCCCTGCCTGAGTAAAGAGCCCATTTCAAGCCAGCCCTCTGTCTATCTAGTATTGTCCGTAGATCCCTGTGTGCATAGAAGAAGCCCCTCCTTATTAGGTAATGCACATCACCAGCTAATTCCTGTAATGCCTTAATATCCTCGTCGGTTATTAATTGAACACCGAATTCACGCGCAAGCCTTAGGTAATCAACCCTACCCTTGACCTCCCAGGGCGTTACAACAAACTCATTCGCCAGATAGTAATCACCGTGTACGTAGGGAAACTGAGAGTTATAAGCATTATTGGTTATTGCTGATTACGTGATGCCTGACCTTAACGACAACACCCCTACCAACACTGAGGGCCTCTTCCCTGGACAGCAATAACCTACCAACACCCAGTAACTCACCATCTTCAGAGTAAATAGCCACCTCATCACCGGGTATGGCATTCCTAACATCAATCACGAACTTAGCCATAACAC
Source organism: Vulcanisaeta sp. EB80 (assembly GCF_002078205.2). NCBI lineage: Archaea > Thermoproteati > Thermoproteota > Thermoprotei > Thermoproteales > Thermoproteaceae > Vulcanisaeta > Vulcanisaeta sp. EB80. Next base: position 26,656 of record NZ_LCWN02000007.1, on the reverse strand, counting down.
TCCTACCCTGCTTAATAAATGGCGCCGCATCCCTACGAACAACAACCACCTTATCAATTAATGAAGCACCATCAAGCGTTGGTAGGGCACGACCATCGTTAGCCCTAACCACAAAGACCAACCTACCACCGAGGTATATCCTCCTCAATCCACCGGTCCTACTAATATCAACCCTTAAATCACCACTAAGTTTATCCAATATATTGCGGCCGTACATGTACGATAAGACGCCCCTGATCATGCTATCCATTACTTGATCCATCAGCATGGGGTAAGTAAAAAACTATTAAATCCTTACCAGTGGGTGCACGGTAATGAGACCATAATGAATTGGTACGCGGATTTTGTAAATAAATTAATAACGTGTAGGGCATGTCCACGATTAGCTAAGTACAGAGAGGAGGTTAAGCCACTACCCAGGTTTAGCGATGATAAATACTGGAGAAGACCCGTACCACCATGGGGTGATTTAGCCAATGCAAGAATCATGATAGTAGGTCTCGCGCCTGCGGTCCATGGTGGTAACAGGACTGGTAGGATGTTCACAGGCGACAGTAGTGCCCAGTTCCTATTCAGGGCACTGCACATGGCCGGTCTTTCGAATAGGCCGTACAGTATTTCGCGCAATGATGATGTTGCCGTTAGGTGCATCTACATAACGTCCGTTGTTAAGTGTGCTCCACCAAACAATAGACCAACTACCGATGAGATAAGGACATGCGTAAATAACTGGTTTAGGTATGAGATTCAAAGAATTAAACCTAAGGCAATTGTGACCCTGGGCCACATAGCGTTTCAGGGTGTTAGGTTAGTTCTAGGCATTAATGCGGAGTTTAGGCATGGTGGTTATGTCGATGTTAATGGAGTTAGGATTTTCATGAGCTATCACCCAAGCCCTAGGAATACGAATACGGGTAGGTTAAAGATTGAGGATTTAGTGAGGATTTTGAAGATGGCTTCCGAATATGTCGGTTGTAGTTAGCCCAGGTACTTGCTTAACCATTTGTAAATAACCATCCTCTGCACCTCGTTAGTACCCTCGCCAATCTCCATGAGCTTCGCATCCCTATAAATCCTATTCAACTTACTATTACTCCAGACACCGTACGCGCCCGTTAACTGCACAGCCCTCCTAATAACATCAATGCCAAGGAGCACTGCGACTAACTTAGCTATTGATGCAAAGGCGTAGTAATCATCGTACTTACGATCGAAACGCACCGCTGAGTCATAGACTATAGACCTCATGGTTTCTATGTAAGATAGCATATCTGCAAGTTGGAATTGAATCCACTCGAAGCTTGTCAATGTTTGATCAAAGGCGTTTCTCTTCCTAACCCACTCCATTGCCTCCATGATCGCTGCCTCAGCGAGACCCAGGGTTACCGAGGCTACGGCTATTCTGCCCAGGTTTAGGGCCTCCATGGCTATTTTGAATCCCTCGTTAACCTTACCAACAACATCATCATCACCAACCACACAATCTGTGAACGTTAGTTCCGAGGTTCCCGTGCCCCTAATCCCCATCACGTGTATTGGGCTTGCTTCAATGCAATTATTCCTCCTTACCAAGAACGCCGTTATTGCCCTGTGCCTAGCCTCCTTAGGTCCTGTTCTAGTGAATACGAGGTATACATCGGCGTATAATCCCTGGGTTATCCACATCTTCTTGCCGTTGATGACCCACTCGCCGCCCTTTCTTTCTGCCCTTGTTTCTATTGCTGCAGCATCACTGCCGCAACAGGGTTCGCTTAATGCAAAGGATCCTATCAACTCGCCCCTAGCCAGCTTTGGCGCCAACTCCTCCCTCATTGTGCTCGTTCCGTAGGTATAGAAGGCATGTGCCACCAAGAATCCCTGAACCTCCGTTAGTATACCCATTGATCCACTGTACCTGGATATAACCTCTATGGAGAGTGCCGTACCAAGTATATCCATGTTAGATCCACCATACTCCTTAGGCAATACTGGCGAGAGTATTCCATACTCGCCAAACTTCCTAATTGCCTCCCTAGGGTAGTAATTCTCCCTATCTATTTTGTCAGCGATTGGTTCCACATACTCCTTACTAACCTCATCAACCAACTCTACGAACTTCTCGTGCTCCCTAGTGACGAGGGGATGCCGTATAAGTATCATAGCTCCACCTCAGGTAAGCCCTTCAGTAATATCTTGTGGATAACCATCTTCTGAACCTCATTCGTTCCCTCGGCTATCTCGAGAACCTTAGCATCCCTATAAGCCCTCTCCGAGAAGCTCTCCTTTGAGTAACCAAAACCACCCAGTATTTGCACTCCGTCTCTGGCTATTTCCACAGCCATCTGTGCAGTGTATAGCTTGGCTATTGATGAGTAGAGTACGAATGATGGGTCCTTATTGTCATAGAGCCAGGCAGCCTTGTAGGTGACGGTTCTCCCAATTTCCAGCTTTGCCTTCATGTCCGCAAGCTGGAATTGGATCCACTCCCAATCAATAAGTGGCTTACCGAAGGCCGTCCTAGTCTTAGCCCACTCGAGTGCTTCATCGAGAACTCCCTGCGATAAACCGAGAGCCACGCCCGAGATTCCTATCCTCGCTAGGTCTAGCGTTACCATGGCTATTTTGAATCCCTCGTTAACCTTACCAACAATATCATCATCGCCAACCACACAATCGTTGAACTTAACCTCAGCCTCACCGGCACCCCTCATGCCCATCATCTCCAACTTACTAATCTCAACGCAATTGCTTCTCTTCACGAGGAATGCCGTTATTGCCCTGTGCCTAGCCTCCTTGGGACCAGTCCTTGCGAATAATAGGTAGACGTCTGCATAGGCGCCCTGTGTAATCCAAATCTTCCTACCATTAATAACCCACTCACCGCCTCTCCTCTCGGCCCTAGTCTCGATGGCTGCAGCATCAGATCCACAACACGGCTCAGTCAATGCGTATGAGGCAACCCACTCCCCACTGGCTATCTTGGGCAAAACCTCCTCCCTCTGCCTATTACTGCCGTACTTGAGTAGGGCATAGACAATGTTGTCATTCACTATCTCCGTAATGAAGCCCAGGGTGGGACTATACCTGCTAAGCTCCTCAACAACCACAAGACTACCCCTAAGGTCTATCCCAGGCCCGCCATACTCGGGCGGCGCAGATGGTGTTAGGAATCCCTGCTTACCAAGCTCGCTTATTATGTCCCTTGGGTAGTAATCCTCGAGGTCCATCTTCCTGGCTATGGGAACTATGTACCTCTCCGCGAACTCCTTTACGCTATTTCTAATGAGCTGATGCTCATCCGTTAGGAATGGATCTGGCATAAACTCTTACTGGCATACAGTTTAATAAATATTATCATAACTTCTAATTTTCTATATACTACTTACTAAATCTCCTGGTTAATAATAATGCAAGTAGTATTGCGATTATTGAAATTATGAATAATGACAGGTACCATGAAAGAATAAGTGCAAATAAACGGGCGTTCACTCCAATAGGACCTATTAGGGTCATCAATTTATTAACAATCAACGACCTCTCTAGAAGCCTCTCGGCAACATATGAAACGTAAATTATTGGTAAGGAAATTAGTAAAAATGATAATTCGATCAAATCTATTAATACTAGGTATATCACAATGCTCACGGACATTATTATGGAGTATATTGTGGCTAGGTAATTCGGTATAGTAAACCCCACGTATGTCAGTAGAGCGGTGTTTACGATGAATAAGTACTTATGATACGTGGGTCTATAGGACACGAGGATTATGGATATTATGTTAATGAGGGTACCGAGAATGATTATGCCGGAGTACTGTATATATTGTGCAAGAGATAGCTCGGTAATTAGCCATATGAGACTTACTGAGATGTATGCTACATAATTACTCACTCTCATGTGGTACATCACCCCTGTTAGGGGATATGCGTAATAGCACGATTTGTTTAGTGCCTCCTATGATTGAGTGCGCTCTTTCAATTTCAATATCCGTTGCCTCATCATTTAATTCCCTCCCTACATACGCTATCTCGAGCAATTCATTAATGCCTAAATACCTCTGGAGGTGTTTCGGCACGTTGATCATGGCATTATCCATGTTATTACTAACGACTCTAACCCTCACATAATGCTCAAGATTGGGAATTGAATCCCAAGCAACGAACCTCTGCTCCACATGATCCCTACTAATGAGTACTACCTTAACCTCAGGACAGTGTTGGGCTATGTCACTGATTATTTGGAGAAAATCATCAATAGGTCTCTTTCCATCTTTAGGTATTAGCACCTTGGATGATGAATCCATGATCACCGCAGGGCATGATCCATACTCACTTCTACTAATCATGATCAAATCGTTAACCCTAGCACTCGTTAGCCAATGAATTGTTGATGCCGGTCTTTCATAATCATACTCAACCAGGGACTTTAGATCACCCAACCTACCCTCCAATGATGTACCGACTTCACCATAACCCACCAAGCCGAATCTACCGTATTCTCTATAAACCCTAGCAGGTCTTACAATGACGTGGGTTTCATCACTAATTATTAAACCTTGAATGCGCATAAGCCCCATTCTATCTTCAATACTTACGATACCGCCAATTATACCTACATCACCAATCCACCTACCAAGCAGATTCATAGTATGGTAATCACCATTTATAGTCACCCTCTCCTCGCTAGATGTTATATGCGGCGAGTGTATTAATGATAATGAAATACCTAGCTTTATCGGGATCCTAGATACAACCCTAACATTTAATGATGTCGATGTATCAATCGTAACCTCAATTCGACTGCTCTCGAAGACTATCTCCGAGAAAAGAAGCGTAAGACTTGTCAGTAAGTACCATGTTAATACATACGATGTAAATACTATAAACAATATTAATCCGAGATATGTACCGAATACGTTGTTTGTAATAAGCCCTATGTATGTGATGCCGGATAACAACATGTATAGGGCTAATAACTTATTGCTTGGTATTATGTATATAGTATTTCTCCGTTTACTAATGGGTCTAGATGCTGCGTCATAATCTTGATAAGAATCGCCTAATTTAGGCAAATCATGGCCCAGAGTTTGCACGGAGTTATGTCTCGTCATGTTCTACGAATTACGTTCTCCATTAATGGTGTGGGTGTTTGCTGTATCAACTGCCTAATCACAATGTTAGGGTCTGTACCAACGGTTATGATCCTGTGATTTAGTACGTATGGGGCTAGCTGCTTTACGTCGTCGGGAATTACGTAGTTCCTACCATTGATCAATGCCCAGGCTCTAACGAGCTTACCCAATGTTTGGGCAGCCCTTGGGCTAGCGCCAATCTTAACATCGCGCATGCTCCTAGTACCCCTCACAAGTCTAACAATGTATCTGGTTATGGAATCATCCACCCTGACGGATTTCACTAACGATTGCATTTTCACAATATCATCCCTACTCAACACCGTGTTCACTAAATTCACATTACCAAGTTCTATATCACTAGCTATGCGAAACTCAACATCTTCACTTGGGTAACTAAGTCTAATCCTCACTGTGAATCTGTCTAGTTGTGCTTCTGGTAGTGGGTATGTTCCCTCTAGTTCTATTGGGTTTTGTGTTGCTATTACCATGAATGGTTTTGGTAGTTCGTGTGGTTTGCCGGCTATTGTCACCTGGCCCTCCTGCATCGCCTCTAGGAGTGCTGACTGAACCTTTGGAGGAGCCCTATTAATCTCATCGGCAAGTACGATATTCGCAAAGATTGGGCCAAGCCTAACCTCAAAATCACCAACCCTAGGATTAAAGATTAACGAACCAGTAATATCACTCGGCAACAAATCAGGCGTAAACTGAACCCTAGAGAAGGATAGGCCAAGAGTCCTAGCAAAGGCCTTGGCAAGGCTAGTCTTAGCAAGGCCGGGAAAACCCTCAACAAGAACATGACCACCAACCAACAAACAACCAAACAACAACCTAACCTCGAGGTCATACCCAATTACTGCCTTGGAAACCTCCCTAACGACAGAATCAACAGCATTTTTTACATAATCTAAATCCATTAATACTTCCCTAGTAATGCCAAGACCTAGGCGTTTTTAAACTCATCTCATCCTTACATGGCTAATGATCACAAATATTAAATAACCAATAACCCAGGGTAGAACGAGGATTAAGCCAACAATTACTGAATATAACACATTGCCGTATCCGAAGCCCAGCATGGAACTACCATAAGATGGTGTTGGCAGGAACATAACCCACCCACCATTAGTATAGGCTTCATCCCATAGTAAACCAGTTGATGAGCTGAAGATGTATTGACCATTGTAGTACACACCGTAAAAACCAAAAGCAGCCCTGGCAGGTATGCCATAAACCCTCAATACATACATTGCGACCGTGACAAAATCCATGATCGAACCTTTACCACTTCGTAATAGATTTTCAGGCCCTGCAGAATAATTAACAAGCCTATACCCACCACCCACTAATTTCTGAAAGACTTCATTAATTGCGCGTAATTCATTGTTATTAATGGCACCAGGTAAATGCGCAATAGAGCTTTCTGTTATATTAATATTGATGGGCCCCAAATATACCATTGCATATATGAGGTTATAACCCTCAAACGCCTCGTCTAGTTTACGGCACACATACATGATGTAGCTTGCCGATGTTATGGGTGTCTCTGCAATGACTATATCGCCAGGTTCAAGCAGCATTAATTCAGTGGTTGGTGATGTTTTTACTATGGTCACGTTACTCGTGAAGTATGTTATTGGTGGTTCTTGATTGATCACCACAGGTATTGGCACTATCTGAGTCGGTGTGAAAAACGTGGCATTCACAACATAGCTACTGCAATCATAACCACCACTAAGGGGTATTGTCAAACTCGTTGATTCATTGACTGTAATTAATGGCAGCGTATTTATCATGGTACCATTACCATACTCATTAAATACTAGGTATCTAAACACCACAGGTATCCTTGATTGAACAACAGCCATAAAATTCGTGTAATTGCCCAACAGAAGCTCCGTAGGTACGCCGACGGCTTCATAACTAATGATTGGCGTGAAGGAGCCTATGAAGTTTGACTTCGTAATTAAGCCCTGGTAAACCCCAACATAGACGAAATTACCCAATCTAAGGAGCCCCGCGAACCTACCCTCATAAACCCCCTGGGGAACGATAATATAACCCGATGAATTGGCATAAGACACCCCATAAACGACCAGAGAATAGGCACTACCGACATAGGTTAGTGACGCATTCATTACTATTGTTGATGGGCTCGTTTGTGGTTCGCCAATTAAAATATTCAATAGCAAAAGCATTATTAGTAAGTTCATTAAGTAGTTATGGAAATGGGAGTTAATAAACCATTTACACTGATACTAACCCTACTTATCCTAGTCCTAACAATGATTGCAGATGCTACTGCGGCCACGAACTACATGGGCTTTTATGAAGTAATTAATTGGCCCATTATCAGCATATCCATCATTAATGGTACATCCACAAGCCATGGTGTGATAATCATAATTTCACCAAACAAGCCCGTTAATCAACAATACTACATATTCGCAGGAATTGGCGTACTGGGTAATGGTTATTTCCTAATTGATGGCGTACTCTATGCAAATGGTACAATAAGCATATACTCATTAACATTATTAAACACAACCATAAGTAAAGGCAACGTAACCACAGCAGTCACATACAACAATACCGAGTATGGCGGATTCGAGAACATCATTGTGGGTGGCCATACGTACCGCGAAGGTCGAGTACCGATAATGCCGTTACGAGCATCCTCATCTCAGACCACTGCTAATACGACGGCAACAGGTATGGGTGGCTCGGTTAATTCATTGACCGCAAAAAGTAAGGTTGTGGTTAACAATGTATCACTAAGGTACCTGGTTGTTATGATTTCGTTAATAACGTCGTTTTCATTAATAACCTTATCCATAATCCTACCCCTCATTGGTACTGGACGTAGTGAGGGCAGGGTGTGCATCAATGATTCATTCATAAGACTCACTCATAAGCTGGGCTATTTCGGTTTTCATGATTATTCGTGGGGTTTATTACTATTGGTGATGAGACGTCAGGCTTATAATCCCAATCCCAGCACCTTAACTGTACCCCTGGGTTTCCGAGAACCGTAGGGCTGTGAACCGCGGGCGACCGTTGGGGAGCCACTGCGGTGAGGGGGCTCGGGGAGACCGTCGAGAAGGAGACGGCGGATCAACCGCCATCTCCGGAGAGACGGCTTGTTAACAAGTTAATTAATTACTACGAAATTGCCATATATGGTGGGGTCCACATTGAGTGTGAGGAATTTAAGGCGCTTATTAAGCAGGTAATCGATGAGGGTATTCGTAGGAGGCATCGATGAGGCTGGTCGTGGACCCGTGATTGGACCCATGGTCATGGCAATAGCCGTGATAGACGACATGGACAAACTAAAGAATGTCGGTGTTAGGGATTCTAAGGAGTTAAGCCCACAGGGTAGGTCTAGGTTATTGAATGTGCTTAGGTCAATCCTAACGTACATGGATTATGAGGTCATAGAGCCCGAAACAATCGATAGGTATGTTTATTTAAACGCACTAAATAAGCTTGAGGCCGAGGTTGCGGTCAAACTAATAGGTAGGGCGTTAAGGATTGTAAACCTAGTCAGGGTCTACATTGACTCACCAGACCCGAATGCGAAAAGGTATGGAGATTTGATCAGGAGGTCTGTTGGCAGTGTTGAGGTTATCTCAATGAATAAGGCGGATAAGTTGATTCCAATAGTTTCAGCGGCAAGCATAATTGCCAAGGTGACCAGGGACTCAATAATTGAGGAGTTACATAGGGAGTATGGTGACTTCGGCAGTGGTTATCCCAGTGATCCCAGGACAATAGGCTTCCTAAGGAATTGGGTTAGGGAGCATGGTGACTTACCACCAATAGTTCGCCGTAGTTGGTCAACAATTAGGCGGTTAACCGGTGGTGGATTGGACGCATTCCTTTAGGTTATGTTTTGTAACGAGGATCTTGATGGTAAATCATGCCTGGTGCGGAATTGATTGTTCGTCATCACTAAGTATAAATACCCAGGTTGGTTAGCTAATTTGTATGAGGACGAGCATATTAATAGCCATAATTGGTCTCGTATTTATGGTAATTGGGTTTATTGTATTGGCAATCATCGATAACGTGTTGTTATCATCATCACTCTTCATAATAGGCTTTCTCCTGAACATCCTAGGGATTCTAATGATCAATAGGGACATTGAGAACTTAATAATCAAACTCGAGATGGAGAGCAATAAACCAGGTCCCGAGGATATAAAGAAAAGACCCCTTAGGAAACCAAGGAGAGGTTGACCGTCATTATTCACAGTAATTCTTATTTAAATGATTTAAGTACGTAATAGGTAGGGTTGGTGGTTTCGTGAGGACTATATTAATAACGAGTGGGACGAAGGGTGGCACGGGCAAAACAACAATAGCAATAAACATAGCCGTGGTACTCGCCTATGAACTAAGGAACAAGACACAATACCCAGTGGTACTCCTAGACCTCGGCATAGATAGCGGCACAGCAACAATGCTGCTACTTGGCGATGTTGAGACGAGACTACCGTACACACTGACTGATTATCTCATGGGTAGGATACCGGATCCACTATCGACACTCTACGTTAAGACATGGCAGGTTGGTGACGAAACATTTAAGTTAGTATTCACAGCATCCTTAGGCCAATACCCAAGTCAGGTAAGAATTGATAGATATTTACTCAGGGGATTAATAAATGCCGTAAGTGCCGTATCCCCACTGTATGTAATTATGGACTCACCTGCCCTCGGTCTATCCTATGATACATTAACTACATTGCTGGAAGCCAGCGATAACGTTATTCTAGTCTCAATACCAGACCACAGTAGCCTAAGGGCTGTTGGCAACGTCGCCAACCTAATGCAGGAAATGAAGGTCAGCAATAAATTATTGAGGCCGATACTAAACATGCTAAACATCAAATACCCAATGGATGCACTGAGTAATCTTCCATGGACTAGGTTAGTGAAGGATATGGTTGGTGTCGAACCCCACGTCATACCATACGACGAGTTATTCCCAATAGTTAGGCAAGCCCTCGAGATAGAGAGCCTGAAGCTATCATTTTATGAATCACCGGCACTAGACGCGATTTTTAAGTACATAGACTATTTAATGGAGACAGCACCACCCTAATACGGCACATTCGTGGATAGCCCAGACATGGAGCCAAACAAGGCGTTGGCGAGGAATGGAGACATTGCATAAACAATCACAACCATCAGTGTGAGAACAACAGCATGCCTAAACCCAAGGGACAGCTCACCCTCACCCAACTTACCAGCTATCAACCCCATAATGAAGGAGTCGATTGTTATCGTGAACGAGAAGGACGTAGCAAGCAAATTAACCAATGGACTTGATGATGGACCTGAGGCAATACCGCCAGGACCGATCCTAGTCACTATGGCGACCACCGAGAATATCAAGACGACGAGAGTCACGATCAATATAACGGCACCTATGTAGGGCACATACCTCAACGGTCTAAGCCTAGACCTCATATTCTCCTGAACACTAACAATCGATGACGCGAAGTTGGCGAGCATATCCAAAACCTGTGGTGAGGCGCCGCCCAGGTCTATTGTTTCTGTGAGTAGGAACGTGAAGACCCTGGAGTAATAGCTGTGTAGTTTCGGCATTATTGAAGAGAGCACCTCCCTAATTGGTACACCATACCTAATCTGCTTAACCATCCTATCAAGCAATTGATCAAAGGCACCATACCTCCTCGTATACCTAAGTGTCTCGAAAGTCTTCTCAGGCGTGAACCCACTCTTCCTCAACTCAGTCACGTCCCTCAGGAACTCGGCATACTCCCTATCAATCTCCCACCTCTCCCTAACAATCTTCATGGAGTAGATAGCCGTGGGTACGAAGGAGAGGGCTAGGGTTAACCCAAAGACGATGGTGTAATCGAGGGGTATCGGTATACCGTGAATATAGATCCTATTACTCAAATCCCTATGAAACAACAGGTCATACTCAAGAAAACCAAGAACGGCAGTAGCACCAAGGGACACACCAGCCCATTTATACGGCCTATAATCAGTGTATGGCGACCTAAAGGTTGAAACCTCACCGAGGTATATGAAGGCGATGGATATTGCTGGGACGATAAATAAACCAAATAGGTAGTTCGAATTGATAGCCTGCATAAACGCCGCATACCTATTACCAAAGGGAGTCACTGCCTGGGCTAGGTAAAGCACGTCAAGCCCAATCAATAATATTGCGGCGGAACCTATGTAACTCTCCATGAGCATTCCCAGGAACTCAGCAGCCCTATTCATACGCTCGATGGCGTTACTAACAATGTCATGAAGCCTAGTATTTATGTAATGAACCACATCACCACCCGTCCTAACCGTGGTTATGTAGCCACTAATGAACTCCCTAAGCATCCTGCTCTCGAGGGCTGACGAAACATTGGATAAAGCCGTCAACGGATCCTCACCAAAAACCCTAAACCTAATATAAGCCCACCTAGCAACCCTACCCATAACCTCCAGGATCTTGGCCTCAGCAATCCTCTCCACAGCCCTAAAGACGGATAAACCAGAGTTTGTTATGGCTGATACGTAGGCCACGAAGAACGGCAACTCCGTATCAACCTTAAACGCCAAGTCGCTTGACGTTATCCTCGGTAGACTGATCATCATTTCATAGACAATGAACGGCAGGAAAATGAGAATAGCACCAATACCCATAAGCACCAGATCCCTAATCCCATACTGGGTCGTGAATAGAAGCCTCATTTTTAATAGAATCAGGGTATTGTTTAGATTAAGCATAATTAACACAACACCCAGCGGCGCCGCCACAGCTAACATTATAACTGATATGAATAGGGTCCTGGCCAAATAACGTTCAGGGCTTGTGAACGACAACGAAGCCTGGAGATTCTTCATGAGCTTCTCGTAAATCTTGGTTCCCCTCAGCCTAAGTATTAATGGTCCCATCACCGATAGTGCAATCTCGTCTAGATCCACATTCTATTTCACAAATTCAACTTTATAAACTTACCTCTACATGAAAAACGTCAAGGCCCTAGTCAGTATATACACAGCAAAGGCAAGAATACCGAGAGCGGAGATGAGCTTAATGACGAAATCAACCCTGGAACCACCATAAACCTTACCAAAGTGCACAGCAAGCGGAAACACCACAACCCATATTAGGATCGCCAGAAACAAACCAACAACACTAAGTATACCAAATATATTCATAAACGACAAACCAGCCGTCAACCACCAAAACACCTGGTACGGATTAGATAAGCCCATGGAAATACCCATAAAATAACTAAGCAAGGGAGACCTATCACCAACAACTCTCCTGGGCGAAAACGTGGATCTCAATATTGACACCGCAAGATAAGCCATCACGAAGAAACCCACTATGTAAAGGTAATGAGCATAGTAACCGAGAATCCTCGAGAAATAGTACGTAAGAACCATGAAGATGGCATCGGCAGACATTGCACCAAGACCCGTACTAGTACCATGTAACGGAGAACGCGTAGACTCGGCAGCAATGAGGGCATTCATGGGACCAGGGGGAACGGCAAGGAGGAAACCAAAGGCCATCCCAAGCAATAAATCATAGAGAGGACTTAGCATATGCCCAGGGTACAAAACACAAAATTAAGCCTTACCCTGCCCGAGATACTCAGCGGCCTTATTCCTCAACGGCACCAACCAATCAAGCCCCAAACCCCTCAGATACTCAACAGACGGAAGCCCAGTCTCCAGATCCCAACCCCTCAACCTATAGAATTCCCTGAGCGCCTCCACAACCTCCTCCCTCCCAAGCCTCGGTCCATTTGGGTCGTGAATCATCTTGTACGGCAACTCACTCCAGGGATCAACATAACCAGTGAGCACATGCCAAACCCTGGCTATTGTGTCAATCCTAACACTAACCCTAGCCAAGTCATCCCTACTAACGTGCCTACCCGTGGCTGCCTCGTAGAAGTTAACCAAGTCCTCCCACTTGTATGGATTGAACACGCAGAGTCCCATTGAGTCCATGACAGCCTTATGATCCCTATCGTTAATCATCGACGATACAGTATCCCTCAACGGCGTATCCTCAGAATGCATCTCAGGCCAACCACGTAGGTGAGAGGCGCCAACATCAGCCGTTAAGTAGGAGATGACTAAACCCCTGAGAGGTCCATTGGGATACCAGGCAGGTAAGGCTATATTCTTGATATGGACAGCAAACTCGGAACCCTTACCCAACCTCTTCACGGCATTAGCAACACCGTCAGCGAGGACTGCACCAAAACCACGCCTATGGGCCATATCCTCAAGGAGCCTGAGCACGGCATCACCATTGCCAAACCTAAGCTCAAAACCAACCTCACCCCTGCTCAACAAACCATGTTCATAGAGATCCATAGCCCAGGCAATGGCATTACCAGCCCCAATCGCATCGAGACCCAGATCATCAGCAAGTCTCATGGCCTTAAGGACAAGGGCCTTGTCAAAGACACCGACGGCAGCGCCCAACAAGCCCCACTTCTCATACTCAGGCTTAACAAAATCATCCTCACCGGGTATCCCAACCCATCTTGAGCACTTGACGGGGCATAGGGACCCAACAATCTTTATGGGCTTACCTGGAAAACCAACCTCAATATCCTTAATCGCGATGCCACTAAGTTTCTGGGCCTCATCCTCACCAAGCTTGGGTCTGCCGTAATTGTACGCCGGCGAAACACCCATGGCACCGCTGATCAGGAGCCCATTGTTCGTGCCGTACTCCCTATGCTCAGCAGCCTCATAACCAGTCCTAAACCTCTCGTAAACCTCCAGGAACAAGCTCCTCAACCTATCCCTGTCAGCAACCTCAACCCTAGGTATGCCATAGACCGCAACAGCCTTAAGACCCTTGGCACCAAAGACAGCGCCAAGACCACCCCTACCACCAGACCTCTCACCGTCAACCATGATGTTGGCAACACCAACCCTATTCTCACCGGCGGGCCCAATGACCATTACCGAAGCCGCCCTATTAGTCTCCTCCCTAATTAACTTGACAGCGTCTCTCGTCGACCTACCCCACACCTTGGTTGCATCCCTAACTTCAACAACACCATCATGAACCCAAAGATAAACGGGATCCCTCGAAGCACCCTCAATGATTAACGCATCAAAACCAGCACCACGGAGAAAGTAGGAAAACCACTCACCAACACTAGTATCATGAATCAAACCACTCAACGGACTAACAGCACCAACAATAGTCTTAGCAGCCGCAGGAGCCAAACCAGCCAGGGCACCAGCGGCAATAACAATCTTATTACCGGGCGAAAAGGCGTCAACGCCCGGGGTTAATTCCCTACTCAATAATCCATAGACAAAGCCCTTACCACCAATGAACAACTCAATTAACCAACCAGGCACCTCCTCAACCCTAACAAATCCATTCGTTAAATCCACCCTGGCAATACGCCCAACGTAACCGAACATCGCGAACCACAATGACAAACCCACTTATAAACGCTATGCTAGGAATCGTAGAAAATAATACCAACAACAAATCACCACATCGCGCATTTACCCGGCAAGCAGGTTAAATTACTTCACACGACCAAGAACCCGCCTCGTGAGGTTCAGCAACTGTTCCACGTACTTCAAACCCACCATAACCCTCCCAATACCGTACTTCGCCTCATGAAACCCCCATACATGAATATCATAAGCCACAGCCCAAGCCTCCAATACCACAGGCTCACCAAGCCTATCAGCAACCGACTTAGCAGCCTCACCGAGCAACCACGTGAACCACCTACCGTTTTTCCTTGCCTCCTGGGTTTCGGGTGTGTTTAGGGTTTCGGCGAGTGCCTTTATGCACTCCTCAACAACCTTATACATCTTCTCTGACGCCTGAATAGCATCTCCCTTGGCTATGTATTCCCTAGCCTCCTCAAGGTACCTCTCAGCAAGCACAACCCTAGCCTCCGAAGTGAGCAATGGATCGACACTACCACTAAGCGCATTCACAATGACATCAACCAAATCCAAACCCATCGACTCAACTACCTCAACAAGCCTCCTAGGCAGAACAATAGTCACCACAGAACTAGACACAGGATAAAGAATGACCTACCTTATAAACCTAATTAATAGTCCCTAGACACCATGCCTCGATACAACGACCCAGCGAGTTCAGAGTACTGGTCGAGCACTACTGCTCACTGGGGCAGCGCACCAAGGGTCTACTGTTGATTACGCACCTAGAGAGCCACAGCACATGGAACTGAGGATAATACTAACCATAAGCGCAACAATTAGCTCTCAGCAAAATGCGTAGAACCTACAACGTGGGTAGTAATACTTAAAAGTCTCATAAACAGTGCTATTTTGCATGGCGTCGGTTAAGGCGTACCTGGTTGGTTTGGTTGTTTTGGTTGTTGTGGCTGTGGTGTTCGCGATACTCTGGTTTATGGCTTACACAAACTACACAAGCCTTGAAACTAAGTATGCGAACCTACAGAGCCAGTACAACACGCTTGAGTCTAACTACACAACCCTGAAGACAAACTACAACAACCTACAGAGCCAATACCAAGCACTACAAACGCAATACAACTCATTACAAAGCCAGTACTCAAGCCTCCAAACCAACTACACAACCCTACAGGGCCAATACCAAGCGCTGGAAGCAAACTATAATAACTTAATCACCGCATTTGCTAGTGCGGAGTCATACTCAGGGGTTTATTACCTAAATCCAGGGAATGTCACTATGTTTGAGATTGTTGTTCCTAAGGGTTACAATGCAACCGTAAGCATTGACGTATCAAGTAGTGACAGCCTTGTTGTTGCTGTAGCCCCACTTGATGTATTCAATGAGTATGAGGAGGGGTTAATAACATCATGGGCGCTAGCACCAGGTGTAACGTACTATACGGGCTATACTATTAGTAAATTAATCACATTATCGCCTGGGTCATATATCATTGTGGCAATGTGTGGTCCTACCAATGAATTCGGCGCAAACGTTTACGTAAACATAACCACAACGCTCACACCAACCAGTTGATACGGCAGTGGCTAGATTGGCAATTTCTTATTAAACCCTATGTGTTATTGTTTGTGGTTAGGTTTCCGCGCTTTCTTGAGCCTGTCCAGGGTGAGAGGCCGATTTGGTATGGTAGGTTGAGTGCTAAGTGTGTGCTTGGTTCTTTGTTTGCCTTCTTCATAATACTCCTACTAGCAGTATTGCTCGGTGTTATACTGACCATAGGACCTGCCATAGCCCTATTCCTCATAATCATAGACCTCATAATCCTGATAAGGGCCTTGGTTAGGGTCTCATCAACCGAGTACTTCATATCGAATTACAGGGTCTTTGTTAGGTATGGCATAATTAGGAGGGAGATTTATGAGGTTAGGCATGAGTGGATTAGCAACTACACAATTAGGCAGGGCTTTATGGATAGGTTGTTGAATCGTGGCGATTTAGTAATCGGTACCCCCGGTCATTATAAGGGTTATGTGGAGATGAAATGTGTGAGCAATCCAATAACCCTAAAGGACCTGCTTAAGAATGTCCTCCAGAAGTATAGGAGGTAGGAGGACGTTAGGAATAAGTTGAGGAGGCTTGAGGAGGAGTTCGAGTTCGGTAGGATAGACCAATCACGATACACAGAACTAAAGAACAAATACCAAGAAGAACTAGAAAAAATATGGGACTAGACAATAACACAAACCTCAAAAACAACCACAAAAACACCAACTTCCTTTGTTGGTAACATATACACATTAGTAAGCTTCTTAGTAAGCTTTGGTAATTCGAGACACTCGATCTAGTGAAGCACCTACGGCCAGCAGTAATTCGAGGCACTAGCCCTTGGAAAATCCTAGCCATAGTGTTTACCATATTATTCGCAGTAATGCTGGTTGCCGCTTTCACATGCCCTTTTAACTATTGATTTCTAAAGCCCTAAATCTCTGAAGACTCTAAACCACGGTACGTGGAACGGGGCGTTTCCCAAGCCGTGCCTCGGTTGTATCAGGAACCCAGTTCCATTAACTCGCTGCCTTGGGTTTGTTTTATTTACGGGGCCCACCTGGATTTGATTCGCTATGCAACCGCAGTTAGCCGTTGGTTACGCCAGGGTGAGTAGGGAGGATGAGGACGTTGAGAACCAGGTGCATGCGATTGAGGACTACGCCAAGATCAACAACCTAATCCTGGTGGACATGTTCAATGATGCCGAAAGATTCAAATTGAAGCTGGGGAATTAACGCCGAAAATGAGCAAGCAACAAGCAAGTTAATCTCTGTGGTGATTGGCATATTTATTCTTGCGCTAATAGGCTCGGTACTTAAAATTATGCAGAGGTCATGAGTTGAGTAGCAAGGGAGTGGCTTTTTGCATTACTTATTGAGCTATTAGCTTCTGCACGTTGACGTACTCACCAGTAGTCTCTTGTGTGGTTACGTAGGGTCGTAATACGTTTTGCACTTTTGAGCTATAGTAACCGCCGCTAGGCTTAACAGATCTGTTCATATTAGCTTTATGAAATTATACCTTAGGCAGGGTAGTGGCATACAACACTGATTGAAAACGTAATTTTTAATTTAGAGGTAAGTAATTGAAACGGTGGTAAACATGAGGTGGGCGTTAGTAATAGGCTTGGGTGTAATAATGTCTCTAGCCTTAGTGGTGCATGCACAGGCCGTGGTGCCGCCAACGAGCTCAGGCTATTGTTATGTGAATGCGACCTTGAATGGTACGGGCTATGTGGTGGTTATCGATGCTTCCCAAGGCACGTATAACCTGGCGGTGTTTACACAGCAGGGGTACAAGACCTGGAGTAGTGGTCAATCTGCCTCGGCGATTTACTACGGCTCGGTCTCATACGGAACGGTCCTTGCGGTACCAGTCAGTGCCGGGGATTACGTTGTTGTTTATTACCCCGTCAACTCACCCACATGCCCAAGCATTGCAATATTTGGGAGGAAACACCTGCCCATTGGTGCCGTCTCTTACCCACTAGCCCCAATAACCACCAGCGGGTTGATGGGCTTCTTCAACATAACGGCAATAGGCGCCTACAACCCAAACGGTGGATCACAATACGACGTGCCGAACAGCGGGTCGTCCCTCCAATTTAATGTCGTCCTTATTGTTGAGTTGGCGAATGGGCAGGTGCAGTACTACTGGGCACAGGATGTCTTACAATTCGTAACAAATGAGAGCGAGCTCTATGTGACTGATAATGTGTGGAACGATACCGCTTCTTCGAGCATCCTCTCCAACCAAACAATAATGGGTAATGGTGCGGTTCATTCATCAAGTGGCGAGTGTGCCTATGTCTACGTTACATCACTCAGCAGTTACTCCCTATCACTTGCTGGTTACCTCATCATGAAGACGTACGTTAGTAACGGCGAGGCTTATGTGGACTTCGGCTACGTGATCGTCCAGAACGGCAACTATGAGCCACCCAGTGTTGTGTGGTTCGATAATGTGAGCATTATACCGTCCGCGCCAGCGGTTAATGCCTACTTCGAGGTGAGTACGGAGTTAGCTCCTTCCTATTTACCAATGGATGCTGAGTTGGTCTTTGCGGGCTATGGCAATAGCGAGTGGACCATGTTCAACCAACTAAGCGCCAACCTAGCTATACTTTACTGGGGCGGCAGTGATTGGGTTCCCTTACCCAGGTTGTTTAACTTCGGGATAGACACCGCCGAGGGAGCGGTACCGAGCATCTCCGTTTCTATGAGCAGTAATGGTCTCGCTAACGTAGCCCTCGGCTCATTCACCCCTGGCTTGGTGATTAGTGAACCGACGACTCCTGCCCTTCCCATGACCTACGTGAGCTATTACAACCCAGTTACTGACCAGTCCTTTAGTGGCTATATTACCCAGCCAATGACCATTAACTTCCCAAGTACTGTGTATGTGAGCAGTAACGAGAGGTACGTGTTCCAGGGGTACTACGTCAATAATAAACTCAGCACTAACTCCTCAATAACCATAACACCGAGCGAGGCGTGGTTTGCGGAGTACGAGGTAGAGCCAGTGTACCAACAGCAGTACCTGGTGTCCATATCGTCGCCACTGCCGGTTTACATAAACAATGAAGAGACCTCAAACTATACAGGCTGGGTTAATACTGGGTCTATACTGGACTTGACTGATCATGACTATGTGTTTAATAACGGCACAATGTTTGTGCCATCCGTAGGTAATGAGACGATTATTGTCACCAACCCAGTAAGCCTAGTCGTTAATTGGTACCCAGAGTACTTGGTAACCATTAGTTCCGCCCTACCGATAGGTGTTAATGGTGAATTAACCACAAACTACACCGCCTGGCTAAGCCCAGGCTTCCCCATAGCATTGACAACCCACGTTTACGTGTTCCCAAACGGGACAATGTTCATACCAGGTGTGGGTAACGAGACATTGACCGTCAATGCCCCAACCACGTTGGCAATAACCTGGAGCCCGAGGTACTTGGTAACCATAACATCCACAAGACCCATTTACGTAAATGGGCGGTTGGTCAGTAATTACACGGCGTGGCTAAGCCCAGGCATCACACTGACCATACGGGCACCGACCTACAGTGCCTACGGCGGTTTAGTACTGTACCAGCCGAACATCACCTCAGCAACCCTAACCATAAACAAACCCACAAAACTAACAATAACATACACACCAAACTACACGAGAGTGATTATACTAACCATAACCGCAATCACCATCATAGCCGCGGCATCATTACTAATAAGAAGACACAAAACCCCACAAACAACCCAGCATTAACGCATCACCTTAAGAATTTCTTAGTTAGTTAGTAAATTGTCTGCTTGGTTGATGCTAATCGATAGTCGGCCTGAATCCCTTACCACATTAACTAGGCTGTAACCCAACTCCTAATAGGGCTTGCTATGGTTAATAAAGGCTAGTCATTAATGCTGGGGTGAAAAAGTGCCCTAAAATTAACACTGCCGAGGCCACTAGGGGGACTGCCACGTTGTCGTCTATGAAGGGTTGCTTCTCCGCTAACGTGGCTAATACGGCCGATAATACGCCCACGTAGCCTAGTACTGCACCTATTGGTATGCATACGGCTAGCATGCCTAATGTGCCTTCCCACCCCTTAACCCTCCTCCTGTACCTGATGTTCCTAACAATGCCGGTAACCCCATCACCGAAGGACATATAAAGTAGTGGCACCGCTGCCAACCAGTACGTGGGATCCAGGAACCATAGGATGAAGGCGATTAACCCCCAGGCTAGGGTGAAGTGGACCTCATACATGTTGTCCGGGGTTTGAAACCACACATACAGTTTACCTGTGCGGTGGGGTATGTAGACGGCCACAGTTAGTAAAAGAGCCATGGCCAATGGTAATATTGGCTCCCTAAATATGAATGGAAGTAGGAGGGCCACAACCCCACCACCAAGTATGTGAATAACCTTACGCCCAAAGTATGTGCCGGAGGCCTCAGGGTAACCAGCCCTAATCGCAGCCTCATAAACCTTCTTAGCTAGGTAAAAGGTGACGAAGGAAACCCAAGCCAGTAGTAGCACTGCAAAGGGTGCGTCATGTATCAACGCCGGCACCAACCTCATAAATTATACGTAATCAAATACCTCAATTTTAAGTATTACTCCTTAATGATAATGGCCAATAATCAATCCTCATAAATCAACGAGTATTAACGACCCCTATCCATGAAGTGTGGTCGCTCTATATGTCGTGATTGGTGAATTAGTTAAGGCACCAGTTGATGCACTACCAAGGCTTAAGTATACTCCACATCATAGTTTAAACCCAGGCACTGAGTATTTCTAACGGAACTTAGACAAGAGGCAGCACCGCTACACAAACCGTTCGTGTAGATGTATGCATGGTTCACGGACTCAGCTATAAAGATAAACGCCGGCGGAAGTATTTCACCGGGGCGGGCACCCAACCAGCCTCATTCCAGTAATAAAGGGCGAGGAGAATAGTAGGTGAGTTGCCCATTCCTTAACGGTAGGCTATAGATGTTCTGTACACACTCCATTACTAAGCAATGCATTTATTGGAGTTTAACGCCTCGATACGATAATAACCAGCCGATGCCGTGTAATTGGCTCAAAACACGAAAAAGAAGACACACCCCATACCAAGGGTTTTTAAGCCAATCCTAAGAAATTTCTTGAATGCCTTGGACATGGGTAATAACAATAGCGATACTAATAATCGATACGGTAATATCCATCTGGAACAGTTACGCGGCTGGCATCACCTCCAAGGCTAGCAGGAGACTCGGTATACTATTTTATGTTTTAGGCGGGCTTGTACCTATGACATATGTGACGTCAATCGTACTGTCTACCCTGTTGGTAATGTTTAAAGTTGTTTCTTACACGGCCGTTGATTTACTGCTAAACTTCGACTTCGTGGTTTTTGGCGCGGCAATCATCGTGTGGGGTGTTATTGCATCATCCACGTCGATCATCGTGGCGGTGGGCGCGAGGGACTGGAGGGCTGGTCTCGTTAGTGCATATAACATTGGTGCATTGTTTTACGACACCTGGGACTACCTATCGAATGTGGGAGATGCAATAGCGAACATGGTTAGCAACCTAACTAGGGATGAGGATAACTTAATAGTGATGCTCATAGCACTACTAGCGATTGCCCTTACAATCGGGCTCGTCATAACCTACGCAGCATACAGGGCAGGTAGGAAAAGGGCGTTGCAGTATCGTGACTCAACCATTGTTAACGACCCACCACACAACCCCATGTAAGTTGGGAGTAATTAATTATTGTAGGAAACTCATTGTAGAAAGCATTAAACTCATAATTCATAAGAGACCAAACATATTGCTACATAGGATTTATGAACAACCTGATTAGCAGGTTTGGTATGCATGGGTGCACATGAAGGTATGCATGATAAGGAGTAACTGAACGCAAAGTTGGCGGGCCCGGTGGGATTCGAACCCACGACCTACGGGTTAAGAGCCCGCCGCTCTACCTGGCTGAGCTACGGGCCCGTTTTCTTGGGTTTTTGTTGAATTTAAAAGCTTTCCCTCGTGGTTGTTGGTATTATTGGTTGTTTATGCGTTAGGGTTAAGTGCACTCCCGTGGTTTCTTGTTGATGAGGTTTGCGAACTTTCTCGTGTTTTTGGTCGTGATTTCGGCAGTGTTTGCGGTGCCGGTTACTGCACAGGCTTGGTTTGTGGTTTTGAACTCGAGTCAGGTTGGTGTGGTTATTGGTTCCGTTAACTCCACCTACATACTCAATGTGGTGGGTACGGCAAAGCACTGCGTGTATGTCGAAGCGTATGAGCTAACCTACCAACCCCTAGTCAATGAGTTAGCCAGCTTGGCTGAACGCGGCGTCAGCGTCTACATAGTCCTATCTGGCAATGTGTACGGCGGCATACCCGAGGATGAGTACTCCGCAGTGGGTGAGCTAGTTAGTGCGGGGGCTCATGTTTCGTTTAATTACATGTACGACTTCGTGCACAGCAAGGTCTTTGTCATCGACAACGAAACAGTCATACTAGGCTCAATAAACCCCACCTACTACGGCTTCGAACATGACCTAGGCATCGACCTAGTCATCAACAACGCAACAATAGCAAAGGTCTTCGCCGAGATAATACTCAGCGACTACTACAACGAGACGCCACCGCAAATAGGTTACCCAGGTATCGTGGTCTCACCAATAAACTCCGCCGAGTACTTAGGCGACCTCCTGAACCAACCAGACCCCCTGTACATGGCTATTGAGGAGTTATACCCATCCTCAAACATGTACAGCTACATCGAGGGACACACGGACAGGGTCGTCCTAGTTGGTGAGCACTCGGAGAATGATTACGCCGTCAGTGAATTAGGCGCGGTCATGGTGCCTGACTTGACGGCTAAGGCTATTTTGGTTGGGAATTACGTGTACGTGGGTAGCGTCAACCTGGACTACGAATCTTTACACAACAATAGGGAGTTGGGCATAATCATTGAGAACCCGGTTGTTGCGGAGGAAGTACGTGATGTGATACTGCAGTGGTATAGCGAGTATGCAAGCGGGACAACGCAACAGGGAGAGCAAGTAAGCCGAGGCCTACAATTACCGACAACAACCCTCCTACTACTTATCACTCTATTGATACTATTTTACACGGCAAGACGGCTGATGAGACCAAGGAGACGAAGGAGGAGGCGTGTATTAAGTTAATGTTTTTAATGATCAGTTATGATTTCATCGTTATTTCAACTTAAGTAGGGACGCGATATTTCGAATTAAAGAATTTTCCAGATGTCGTTGAAGTATCTAATGGCATCATCAACAGGCACCTGGGTCACAGAACCAGTACTTGATACCACAAATGCCTCATCATCTACAATTAGTAATTCCTCCTTCAAAAAACCTGAATCCTCAGGTACAATCCTAACCCAACCACTAATCGACCTAATGGTCCGCCTACCAATAACGCTGAATATCATTAAGACCCCAAAAAGTCCGGTCAAGACACCTACATACGGCGAATAAAAGGTAAGGACCAATGCAATAATGAGCACAGGAACTAATACATAAATAACCGAACGCCAACCAACACCTCCTCTCACACAATTACATGACCTACTGATGACTAACCTAACATCAACATTATTACGCACCAGCCTGCCCAACTCATCAATAATATCACAATCAATGCAATTAACAATCGCATAAACCCTAGCATCAACACTAGCCAACTTATCCCTAACTAATGAGGACCCCACACAACAAAACTGGGATGCGTAAATTTTAACCCAACTATAAAGGATAGGCACGAAACATGGTTAATCAATACCTCCATACCGAGGGTCAACAACATTTAAAATATACTGCTATTATTAATGCACAATTTATGCCATCAGAAGATACAAAACAGGTCGGCGCTCTAAGGTGCCTATGGGGTTCCCTGGCGCGTGCTGGGTGGGTGAGGATTGGTCGGTATAGGGTGATGTTTTTAGCGATCGTTGCATTATCGATAGCTTTATTTATTGTTTTATTGGTAGGTGCGTTCTTCATTAGAGAATCATTAATCCCACCATTATTTGCAGTACTCCCATGGATCGTCGTATGGATCGCCGTATTTATTTGCGTATTCGCTTTATTACTCCTTCCGATCCTCGGCTTAAGCGAACTGGTGAGGTGGTTACCGATGATCATAAGCGAGACAAAAGTACGGGCAATTACGCAAGGTACAAAGCCACCACAGTGCGTGGAAAGGCACTTCGGCGGCGATGCTGGCAAAGTGCTTGGCAAGGTTTTCTCATACCTGCTCTGGTTCCTTGTTTTAATGGTCTTCGCGTTACTCATCACCTTCGACCTGATCTCCGCCCTAATCAGAAGTTCAGGCATATACACACCAGGGGACACCACAGCACTCACCACAGCACTAATCATCCTCAACGTGATAATCACCACAGCATTACTAATAATCGCAATAATCACACAACCAGACCCCAACACTACCCACATCGTAAATGAGGCAAGAACATTCGTACTAACGTGGTTCACGGCAATACTCGTGCTATCCCTATTGACGATTATGGAACCACCTGCCTTTATTACCACCGTCTTACTGACACTAATCATGGCAATCACAATAGACACCGCAATTTATGTAACGCTCACAACCACAATAATTAACCACCTAAAAACGCAAACCCCCAAAAATCACAACACGTAAACACCAACACCACCCAACCTAAGCAAACATGGGATTGCCAATACTACATGCCTTAACCAAAAGACTTTATATTAATTGTGACACCATGATAAATAATGCACTCAAAAGGTATCATCGCAACCCCATTTGCCGTACTCCTAACCTACCTAGCCCTATACCTGGCATCACCCATAGTCACAAGCCCATTTATTGCCTATTGGGCAAACGCGAAACCCACCATGCTTAAACCCATAATCAACACACCAATGCTCATTACCTACCTAACCTCACCATTCAACGCATACGAAGCAAAAATCATACGTACAAACCCCCTACAACTCTACATGACCGGCGTCCTCGCACCAACAGTACTGTTGACAGCAATCACGGTGATTGTGAAATTCACAGAGGACGAGGGCGTGACCCATGGGAAGGTCGTAAGCGACGCATTCTTGCTACACTCCTCCGCCTTAGCCTTCGTCGCATCATACACAACATCGCTGATCATATGGCTTATATACGGAAAACCAAGCATCGCCATATCAATATATACAGAGTATACATTGGCATCAACAGCATATGCAACAATACTCACAACACACGCATCAATAAAGAGATTAAAGAAAACAGGGAATTCACGCATGAGAACCACAATGGCACCCACATACACGGCATTGCTGACGTACCTATACCTAGCTCTAGTAATGGCATTGCTGATATTACTAGCCCTAGTAACATTCCTAGCAGTAAGAATCCTACCACCAACAATACCGCACATGGTAGGTCTCGCACTCACAATAACCATGCTCATGGAATACCACAAACAAACGCATCGATACAACAAAAACAAAACCCTGGTGCCGCCGCCGGGATTCGAACCCGGGACCTCCCGGTTATGAGCCTTACGCGGGGCTTTTGCCCCAGGGCGCTCTACCTGGGCTGAGCTACGGCGGCGTTTGTTTTGTTTGGTGATTGGTTATAAGTTTTTCTTTGTGGGTGTGGTTTGCCTACATCATGGATCTCCTTCAATATTCTTTTGAAATCACCACTTATGCTTACCAACCGGTTCCACGGGGTCAACTAAAGAGTATATTGGGCTTTTATAATTATTGTATTGTAATGTTATGCGCTATGGGATTTGGGTGTGTGGCTGAACTTTCGTAGGGCGTATCATCGCCACTACGCGCTGGTGGATCAATTAATCCTGCCATATTGACCGCACATAAGTCCCACATGGAACCCTAGCCATCGGTTTTGAGTATGAATAAGCCCTGGTGCACACTGCTTTACCTGGCTGGGTTACCTCTGTGGGTATGGTGGTGTCTTTTATGATCTTTATGTTTGTGTGTTGCTTATCATTTCTCTTATGTAGTCTATGCTTTTTTGTAGTGCTTGCCATGTTTCGTTTGGTACCTTTGTTTTCACGTTGTTCCATTTGTTTAGTGTTTCGTCGACGTATTTCTCGGCTCTCCTTAGGCATTCTGGGCATAGGTAGTATCTGCCCACTGGTATGACTTCCACTATGTCCCTGCCTTCGTGCTTGTTCGCGTGGCATTCTAGCTCTATCTTCCTGACTCCGTCCTCGAGTTCCTTCATTATGCCTAGTTCGTTGAGTTTTGTGTGGATTGTCTCTACGAAGTCGCTTATGTTCCTTAGTTCCGTGTAGTCCTCTGGAATGAGTACATTTATTATGTTGGAGATGCTTTTGATGTTGTCCTCGATGAACCAGTCGATTATAAATAGGGAGAAGGCTGTGTTTATTAGCCTATTGAGTTCGTTCACGAGTTTCTCATCCAGCCTTACCGCAGCTGCCTTACTACCATCTGGGTTGAGGAATTCTATGCGCGGTTCCTTGCCTGCCTCCA
>NZ_LCWN02000101.1:0-5466 GCF_002078205.2 Vulcanisaeta sp. EB80 | reverse complement strand
CGCCCCGGGTAAGGTTTCCGGCGTTGACTCCAATTAAGCCGCAAGCTTCACCCCTTGTGGTGCCCCCCCGCCAATTCCTTTAAGTTTCAGCCTTGCGGCCGTACTCCCCAGGCGGCGGGCTTAACGGCTTCCCTCCGCCACTGGGCGGGCTCTAAGCCCGCCCAACAGCTAGCCCGCATCGTTTACAGCTGGGACTACAGGGGTATCTAATCCCCTTTGCTCCCCCAGCTTTCGCCCCTCACCGTCGGGCGCGTTCCAGCCGAGCGCCTTCGCCACTGGTGGTCCTCCCGGGATTATCGGATTTCGCCCCTACCCCGGGAGTACCCTCGGCCTCTCCCGCCCCCAAGCCCGGCAGTATCGTCCCCAGCCCACGGGTTGAGCCCGTGGATTTCAGGGACGACTTACCGGGCCGGCTACGGGCGCTTTAGGCCCAGTAAGCACCCCGACCACTCGCGGAGCTGGTATTACCGCGGCGGCTGACACCAGACTTGCCCCCCGCTTATTCGCCCGGCTTTTTGCACCGGGCAAAAGCCGCCCTCTTCAGGCGGCACTCGGG
The DNA here is from genome assembly GCF_002078205.2 of Vulcanisaeta sp. EB80. Classification (NCBI taxonomy): domain Archaea; kingdom Thermoproteati; phylum Thermoproteota; class Thermoprotei; order Thermoproteales; family Thermoproteaceae; genus Vulcanisaeta; species Vulcanisaeta sp. EB80. The sequence continues at coordinate 4,910 of NZ_LCWN02000101.1, read as the reverse complement.
GTGGCCCCGTCACGGTTTCCCGCATTGCGGAGTTTTCGCGCCTGCTGCACCCCGTAGGGCCTGGGCCCTTGTCTCAGTGCCCATCTCGGGGCTCCCGCTCTCACGGCCCCCACCCGTCTTCGGCTTGGCGGGCCATTACCCCGCCAACTACCATGATGGGCCGTGCCCCCATCCTCGGGCGGACTGCGGCGGATCGGCCGCAGTCCCTTTCGGAGAAGGGGCTTTCCAGCACCCTTCTCCTATGGGGGATTGGCCCCAGTTTCCCGGGGTTGTCCCCCTCCCGAGGGTAGGTTAGGCACGTGTTACTGAGCCGTGCGCCACGCCTGGCGGTCCCCAGGCGTACGACTCGCATGGCTTAGCCCCACCCCGATAGCGGTCGGGTCCGGCAGGATCAACCGGTTTCTTGGGGATGGGGGTTGTTCGAGGGGTTGGGTTGTGTGGTTGGGGTTGGATCATCCCCAAGCCTCCGCCCCGGCTGTTCCGGGGTGGTTTGCTTGGGGACTCATTGTGCGGGGGTTCTTGTTGCTTTTGTGTTTTATAAGTTTTTTCTTCGTGGTTTCTGTTGTTTTTAGTCGTTCCAGAATGGTTTTGTTTTTTGGTATTGTCGTTCTGCTTCTAGTATTTGTTGGTAGAGTTCTTCCTCGGTTTTTGCTTTGGCTAGGACTTTCCTTATTGCCGTGCCTGGTCCTATTCCGTGGGCTGCTAGGGTTATTATGGCTTTTTTGCCGTATTGTAGTATTATGTTTGCTGTTTGTGCTATTTCGTGCCATTGTTCCTGTTCCTCCTTTGTCATTGGTAGTTTTTTCTTTGCTTTTCGTATTGTTTCGAGTGCCTTGTTTGGGTTTTCTCCGTGTTTCAATACTGCTAGTGTTCTTACGCCGCACCTTGGGCATGATGGGGTTTCTGGTATGTATTTGACCTTTGTTGTTGTGTGCCATCCGCATTTTAGGCATATGAGTGTTATTTCTCTTTGTTCTATTCTTTGTTTTAGTAGTTGTAGTATTGTGGTTGTTGGTATTCCCTGGATTGCTGTGTCTGTCCTTGTTGCTTGGTTTATTATGTGTTGGGCTAGTGGTGTGTATTGCTGGGTCTGTGTTATTGTCACTTTAACTCTTCCTTCCCTTATTGCGTTTGTTAGTTGCTGGAGTGGTTTTGTGTCTATTTTTTCGGTTAGTATTTCCCTTATTGTTTCTTTGTCTGCTATTGTTTCTCTTAGTGTTGTTGCTAGTTGTTCTATGTTTATGTTTGTTTTTTCTCGTGGTAGTATTCCCAGCTTCCTTGCTACGTGTATGAACCTGTACCTGTAGAGTCGCGTGTTTCTTATTGCCTCGTTTATTTCCTCCTGTATCTCTCGCCAGTCCCTCTCTAGGGCTTGTTTTATTGTTGTTGGTGGTATGCTTATTGGTGTTGTTATGAGGATTCTGTATGGGTCTGTGACGCATGTTGCTGTGGTTTTGTACCTCTGTGTTATGTACCTCGTTAGGTACAGGGCTAGGGCCTGGTTGCCCTTGGTGCCTAGGCATGCGTGTATGACCATGTCCCTACCCCTCCACTCGATGTTTATTGTGTCCGTGAACTCCGTCACGCCTGTTTCCGCTTGCTCCCTCAGTTCCTCTAGGACTGGTTTGGGTATTTCCCTGGTTGGGTATTTGGTGATTGCCCGTGTTGGGTCTTGGTTGTTCCTTATCGCGCCTATCACCTCCTGCCTCAATTGGCAGGCTTCCCTGGCTACCTCGGTTGGTACTGGTATTTCCTCCCCGATCCATGTGGGTACTGCGTTTAGTGTTTGGTTTAGTGGCTCGAGTATTGCCTCGTTGTTTTCCCTGTCGACCCTGATTATTCTCCAGGGCTTGCCCGCCAGTATTATCTGTGCCCCTGGTTCTATGGTTTCCACGAACTCCTCGTCCAGCTCGCCTATTACCTTGTTCGTGACCATGTCCCTGGCCTTGTAGTGTTTTTGGTCTGGTATCATTGATACGTTCTCGAAGTAGTACCTATGCAATCCCCTCCTTGGTGTTATTGTTTCGTCATCGTTTATCCTCACGAGCCTCGTCTCCTCCATGAATTTCAGCACCTCCATTAGTTCCTCCTTGGTTAGTTCCCTGTAGGGGTGTGCCCTGGTTACCGTGCTTAGGACCTCACCCACCGTGGCTAGCCTTCCCTCGATCCTAGCCTCTATCACCATGCCGGTCACCTGGTGCTGTAGTACGTCTAGGGCCTTCTCGTGGTACTCCACGTCTGTTTCTAGTTCGTTGTTTAGGGCTTTCCTAGCTATGACTAGGGATTCTAGATAGTCGTCTGTGTCCCTCGTTATAATGTAGCCTATGGCTGTCCTGCCGAGCCTATGCCCACTCCTTCCGACCCTCTGTATGAGTTTTGTGACTTGCCTTGGGCTTGAGTACTGTATTGTCGCGTCTATGTGCCCAATGTCTATTCCCAGCTCGAGGCTTGACGTCGTCACCACAACCTTCACAACCCCACCCCTGAGCCTCTCCTCCAACCCCTCCCTCTCCTCCCTATCCAGTGAGCCGTGGTAAACCCCCACGGCATCGCTGCCCATCAATCGACCCAGCCTGTGTCCTACGAGCTCGGCTTCGTCCCTCGTGTTTGTGAAGAGGAGTGTGGTTCTGTAGGTGCTTGCTATCTCCATGATTCTCCTGAGCCTTGCTGCGGCTTCTGGTGTTGTGTTTAGTTCCTCGGCTGTCCCGTAGTCGTTGTCCGTGGGTTCCGGGTGTTCTACGGTGAGTTTTATGTCCTTTGTTACGTTCACGCTAACCACATCAACATCCCTACTCACACCGCCCAGGAATTGCGCGGCTAGTTGGGTGTTGCCTATTGTTGCCGAGAGCCCTATCCTCTGGAACTCGCCGGCTATGTTCACGAGCCTCTCCAACGCGACGGCTAATTGCGTGCCCCTCTCGTCATTCATCAACTCCTGCACCTCATCAACCACGACCCACTTGACATTCCTCAACGCCCTTCTCATGCTCTTCATTACTAGGATTACCTGGAGTGTCTCTGGCGTGGTTATGAGTATGGTCGGCGGGTTCCTGACCTGCCTCCTCCTCTCGCTCTCCGGCGTGTCGCCATGCCTCACAGCCGTCGTTATGCCAAGCTCCCTTGCTATCGCCTGCAACCTCACGTTCACATCCCTATTCAACGCCCTCGCGGGAGTCACGTATATCGCAGCCACACCCCCACTGATCCCCTCCTCAAGTATCCTACTCATTATCGGCAGCATTGCAGCCTCGGTCTTACCACTACCCGTCGGCGCTATCACGAGCACGTGCCTCCCCTCGAGTATCCTAGGTATGGCCAATGCCTGGATCGGCGTTGGTTCCCCATACCCATACCTCGCCAGCACCTCCACAAGCCTTGCATGCAAATGCCTCTGCCAGAAGCTCATTAATGCGCACCCAAAACCCACGGCCCCACTTAAAATGCCTTCCCTTGCTGGTCAAGCCATATGCCTGGCTCTCCCAGTGTCACTGGTTACGTCCGTTTGTTTCTGCGGATAAAGTTTTGGAGGCCCGCTCGCTCAATGTGTAGAGATATTTCTTGGCAAAAGCCTATAAGGTGAGGTTGTCCCGAAAACGCTAATCAAGTAGTTACTGAGTATATTGCTAGCAAGCTTGATTAACTCCTCAACGGGTCTCACAGCAGGTAATAACGCATAATACCACTTACCCAAAACCTCAATCCCAAGAATCTCATAAGGATCCCATGCTACCACCATCTTTGATTTAATTTTGCCAACCGTGAATTCGCGATTTATCCTGGTGATTTTTGTGGCGTTTCTGAATCCTAGTTCGTCGATTAATTTATTAAATACCCTGAAGTTGCTTGGTTCGCCAATGACGAAGAAGGGATTTTCGGGTGTTATTTTTAGGTAGTGCTTGCATTTTTCTGTAACGGCTTTATTGCATACTTCGAGGATCTTAACGTCCCTATTAGGTATGGCTTTTGATATCTCATCTATTGAAATTACGGCATTAGGTTGGTATGAGTTAACGGCCACAACAACATCAACTCTGCTTAGCAGGTCTGTGTAGTTGGGTTGTGTCAAATCCATGGGTGGAGCATCGACAATTGCAACGCCACCGAAGTCTTTAGGGGGCCTGCCTTGTTGTAGCTTAACGAGTTTTGATAACTTATTAATATCGTTGGCGTAGTCGCCGAGGTAGTAGTAGATCCCTGTGCAGACCCCTGATTCGCATGATAGGTCGTATAGTTCATGCTTGATTCCCCTCATTGACAATATTGCTGATAGCCCCAGTGAGATTGTGGATTTCCCCGTGCCGCTCCTAGGGCCGCTGGTTACTAATATTATCATCGTTATGAAGAGTTCTCAGTGAGTACTTTAATTGCTTTCGGTAAACATGCCCATATATTCACATACCCCCGTGGGTGTGGGTTTGTGGGGCCGCTCTGAATCAGGCACAAGACGGCGACGCCAACAATGCACGCAATACTCGCGAAAAGCGGGTACAACCACAACAAGCACTTGACCCAACAACACGTGCCGAGGAAAATAATGGAGAAACCACCGAAGGTAGTGCTGGCGTGAGGGATGCAAACATCCCTCGTGTTTTAGGCATGACTCGATTGAGGTTGCGGGCCTTAGCTTAATGACGATAGATAATTCACTAGGCATTAATTGAAATCCAACCCTCATCTCGGCAAACCGCTTTATTACCTATCCCAGGTGGCTAGTGTAACCTTCATACTAACCTTCCTGGAGCTCATGAGGGGTAGGCTCAATAATGCATTGATAGTTATTGATGAGGCCCACAGGGTTCTCAATAGGTATGTTGTTGGTGAGACGATAATCGAGAAGTTGATTAGGGAGGGTAGGCATGATAAGGCGTTACTCACCTTAATAACCCAAAACCCGTTGGACCTTAAGCATA
>NZ_LCWN02000100.1:0-5655 GCF_002078205.2 Vulcanisaeta sp. EB80 | reverse complement strand
AATGCCGAGTTTACTGACAGGAATTTAGGGCTTGGGTGATTTTAAGTAGGTCGAAGTTATGCCACAAGACTTCTAGAAACTGCGTATTTTCAGCATTATACTACTTTGAGAAAAGGAATAGCGTAATGACGTAAGAGCTTAATGAGACTTGTTAAATACCGAATTCCTTGACTATTGCGTCAACTCTATTCCTGAATGCTTCGTAGGAGAACTCACGAACTCTCTCCATCACGGCATCCCTAAGTTCTTTAGCTATTTCCATAGCCCTGCACATACCGAGGGCTGCCTCCTCCTCATTACTAAACCCAAGACCGTACCTGCCCATCCTAACGATATCGATCCACGGGCCGCCGGATTTATGAACAATGGGTATTGCCCCGGCAGCCATTGCCTCGGCAACAACAATCCCAAATGGCTCATAGGGTCTAACGTGAATGAACACTGTGGATCCGCCCAAGACCCTATACACAGTGTCTATTGACGGATTAACCATAAACCTGACACGCCTACTGATACCCAACTCTCTGGAAAGTTTCATCAGGTGCTTAACGTATGATAGGCTTGCTAAGTCATCGGCAGCGCCCATAAGCACCAGCTCTAGGTCCTCCTCATCACCATATATCGACAAAGCCCTGCTGAAGGCCCTAATTACGAAATCTTGCCCCTTAGACGAACTAAACCTAGCGAGCATGCTGACGATAGGCTCCTTATTACTCATAGCGTACTTACGTATCAACTTTACATCAATGGGTGGGTAAAGAACCCCAGGTCTCACACCCAAGGCATTCTCAGTTAGATATGCTGTAAATAGGCTATTAGCGTACACGTGAGTCGCCTTCCTAGTTAATACGTCGTATCTAGACCCCAGGCTTAAGAGACCATGCAGGAACAACCTATGGGCTTCAGCGTAAAAACAGGCCGTGGCTTAGAGGTCATTACGGCCCCATGTAGGTAAAAACTATCCTGGTGCCTGCATGAAATGGCCGTAGAAATAACGTATCGAGGAATAACAAGTCATGGTAACTAGTTAACTCATTGAGTACGTTATTACCCACAAACGAGTTAAGCAAGCTACAGTATTGATTATGGCAATCAACTACCCCGTACCTCACTACCTTAATATTCCTTAACCCACCAAAATCGACACCGTGATACCTTCTCAAGGCATTCAAATCGACATTACTGGGCATTAGTACAGTCACATCAAGCCCAAGCTCGCCCAACGCCTTAATCAAGAGCGCATCGAACCTCTGAACACCACCAACACCACCCAACGACCAATAAACCAACACCCTCATTAACGCCAAATCATAAGGGAATACTTAAATGTTTTATTGAATGACTCACGTGGTTTTAATACTTAAAAGCCATGAAGATACTCAATAAGAATCATGATGATTATTAGGAAGGTAAGGAAAGTGCGGTGGTTAAATAGTCTCGGGGTTTAGGGTTGTTAAGTTAAGCCTAGCACCTGGGCTTTAGGGTTGGCATTGGTTAAAATGCTGCGTGAATCGATTGATTATGAACTACCATGGAGGTACTCTACATCGTTAGGAATTCCGCAAAACTATTGATCAAGAGCAAGATAGGCTTTGTTCTCTATGTGTGGCAGTTGATTAATTAGGGTACCTAGATACTGCTTGCTGATGTGTCCTGGAAGCTCATTAATCCATTTAGATTAGGCATAATACACGCCACACCCAATGAACTTAGCTATGTAGACCTAGGTTCATTTGCTTAGTGGTAATGCCTAATAACGCTTTTAAAGCCAGTATTACCAGCCTTTTAATGAGCATTATCCGTAGACTTAAGGTTCTCTTAGCGAGTAGGGATTTGTTCCATAATTGGTTCTCTGCCGGGCATTAGGTATTACTTGGTTAATCATGGTTTTACTAACGGAGATATTGTTATTAGGTTTAAATGCGATGGTGATAAGGAGTACATATTAGATCCACAGGTCTATGCCTCCATTGTTAATGCTTATTATGATAATTTATTTAATAGTTTAGAGTGTAAAGATTCAATTTACTTAATTCTTAGTTATGGAAATTCTAAAGTTCGTTTTCATGTGAACTCCAGTGCTTTTTTATATGATATTGTTCGTGAGAATTTCGTTGGTGGTGTCTATGATGATTTGGTTGTTGGTGGTAGGACTGTTGTTGATGTTGGTGCTGGTGTTGGTGATACCGCAATACTGTTCGCATTGAGGGGTGCTAGGAGGGTTGTTGCCCTTGAGCCATACCCAAGCCTCTATGGTGAGGCTTTAATCAACATTAGGGCTAATGGTATTGAGGATAAGGTTGCATTAATCAATGCTGGCCTTGGCTCATTTGATGGTGAGGTTTGTGCTAGTCTCAATAATGTAAATGGGTACATGATCTTTAAGCCAAGTGATGAGTGCGGTGTCAGGGTTAGGATGTACACGCTCAGCCCCCTCATTAAGGAGTTCAACATAGAGGATGGTTCAATACTTAAGATGGATTGTGAGGGCTGTGAGTACGAAACCATACCAAGGGCGAGTTCGAAGGATCTATCAGTCTTTAGTCAAATCATCATTGAGTACCACAACGGCTATCATGAATTAAGAAACGCCTTGGAAGGGGCAGGTTTCAAGGTAACAATAAAACCGATAAGGAGCGCAGAAATCCCAATAGAGAGGCAAGGCTACATAATCGCTAAGCGTAAAATTTAATTTAATGTATAAGTCTTTATCATCGGTTTCTCCGTGGGGGAGAGTAAAAGGGGTTCTTAGGTTTTATGGTCATTTAATCTTTACGGTAATGCTTATTTATCAGTTGCTTTTTGATCTTTAATAGCTGTTGTTGGTTTTAACTGGCCTGCTGCGTATGACAATGCGGTGGGCGTTATTGTTGATGGTGAGCTTGTCTTTGCTAGCGAAGAGGAGAGGTGAGCAAGACATGAGTACTTACCAGGAAAGCCACTAGTTAAGGTATCGTAAGACATGATAAAAAGTTTCGCATTAGGGAATTTAAAGCCATGGTATACAAGGATTGCTAATAATTGCTAATATAAGTAATTAAGTTAAGCAATGATACTATTAGTTAGTAATCTTTAAATGATGATTTGTGCGTGATCACATAATGACCAGGGTTGTTGTGTTATGGCTTAATTACAATAGTTCGAAGATATGGAATGTTGTTAAGGAGTCCTTGCACTCAGTTCTTAACCTTGAGCGTGGTAATTTTAATTTAACAATACTTATTGTTGATGGTGGTTCAACCGATGGTTCGCCGGATTTGATAAGGAAGTACATTAGTGAGGTTGAGGCTAAAAATGAGGTTGTTATTCATAAGTTGCCTGAGAATATGGGTTATGCTGGTAATATGAATGGTGGTTATGAGTATGCGGTTAATAACCTTGGCGCCGATTATGTGGTTTTTCTCAACAATGATTTTATTGTGAGGAGTGATAGTTTGAGGAGGTTGTTTGAGTGGTTGGTGAGGGAGGGTTATGTCGGGGTTCAAGGTCTTGAATTAAGACCTGGCGGTCTCATAGGCAATGCCGGTATGTTTCATGATGAGTTTGGTCAAGTCATAGGTATGTGTGGTGGTTATAAGATAGACGATTGTGATTTAAATAAGCCTTATTTCATAACCTTCCCAATAGGTTCATACATGCTTTATTCCGTGGACTTCATTAATGAATTACCTGGAAAGATGCCTTTTATAACCGAGACCTTTGTATATTTTGATGATAATTACCTAGGCTTAATGGCGTGGCAGAAAATGCAAAAGGTGGCGTTCGTACCTGTTATTGAGGGTGTTCATTACGGTGGTTTATCAATTAGATCTGTATCTGTACATGTTATAAGGGCTGGGAGCGTGGCTTCATACTTAGGTATAAAGAGTAGAACGGCTTTATGGGAGAACATGAGGTGTAGACACCATACCCTGTTTAGTTTGTATAAATCCAGGCTTTATCTCATGGCTAGGCTTGGTTTACTTAATGATAGTTTGAGGAGGGGTATTTTTGATGGGTTTAAACTGGCCGAGATCGTGAGGGAGAAGGTCAGCGTCATTGATTTAGAGAAGGCTGTTCATGTGGAGTTTCCGAGAAGTTATTACTTAGCTAGGGCATTAATACCAGGCTATAGCTCAATGACCAACCGTGATACTCATATTAAATATTTAAGGAAGTATATTAAGTACCCAGATTGGTTGGTTAGGTAAATATTTTTAATTATTGATACATTGTTTAGGTGACATGGTGCGCTCAATAGTTGCCCATCGTTATTGGGGCTCGCCGGGTGGTGGTCAGCTTGTTTGCGCTTCCGCGGCTGTTGCGTTGGATAATGTTGGCCTTGAGCCTATTCTTACTGGTACGTTTAAGTTTGATCCAGGGAGGTATGTGGATTGGTATGGTATTGACATTTCTAGGTTCAGGGTTTACACGTTGATGCCTATTAATATTAAGGCTTTTGGTCTCTGGACTCGTCTATACATGTGGAGGCCTGCCAAGAAGGTTCTTGATAATTACGATGTTAAGGCGCTTTTCATTGATGATGAGACCTACAAGCCCCTGGTTAGGTATAGGTCTAGGGGGTTAAGGATTGTTGAGTATATTCACTTTCCTCTCGAGGTCGTTGTTAACCCTAGGTTTAGGGGTTCTGGTCTTGCCTATGGTGAGGATCCTTACATAATGGAGCGTTATGGTAGGTTCCCAATGAATATTTACTGGAGCGTTTTTACTAGGTTGTTGCCTAGGTATTTGAGGGAGAATCCGTTCAGGGATGCTGACCTTGTGTTGACTAATTCCAGGTGGACCGCGGGTGTTGTTAGGATGGTCTATGGTGAGGAGCCCGTTGTCCTTAACCCACCAATACCGCCAAACATGACCATTGTTGGTTCCCCAAAGCCACTCAGTGATAGGTTGCCCTTGGTGGTTATGCTTGGTCGCTTTAGTGAGGAGAAGCGCTACCACTGGGTTGTTACCGAGTTGATGCCTAGGCTCGTTAAGGAGTTCCCCAGTGCTAAGTTGGTTATTTTCGGTGGCGCCACTACCAGGACCCAACTTGGTTATGTCAATAGGGTTGCTGGGTTGGCGAGAAACGCCGGGTTTGGTGTTAAGGTGATTAATGAGGGTAATGTGATTAATGAACTGGATGAAGAGCACCAGGTCTATCTGAGGTTGAACGCCCCCAGGGCCGAGATAAACGAGGTCATGGACAAGGCTAGAGCCTTCCTACACTCGACGATTAATGAGCACTGGGGCATTGCTGTTGCCGAGGCGATGGCCAGGGGTTTGCCCGTTGTTGTTCATAGGAGTGGTGGTGCCTGGAGTGACCTAGCCATGAATGGTGAGGTTGGGCTTGGTTACGAAGGTGTTGACGAGGCTGTTGAGGCATTGGCTAAGTTGCTCACGGATGAGAAGGCTTGGGGTCATTACTCAGGTAAGAGCCTGGGAAGGGTTGGCGAGATAACCTTCGACAAGTTCGTAAGTAGGCTTAGCGAGCTGGTGAAGAGACTCGCCTAAACATTACACCTTATCCGTGTTCATCCCCATCCCATTGCTAAGCTTTATTAACTCATTACGTGCTGATTTATGGGATGGGTGCAAACCTAAGGGGTGAGTTGTTGAGGTTGCTTCGTGAGGATGAGGAGTTTAGGTTAGCCGTAATGGGTCTGATTGGTTATG
>NZ_LCWN02000099.1:0-6116 GCF_002078205.2 Vulcanisaeta sp. EB80 | reverse complement strand
CTAGGTTCCCAAATTCCACCGCATTGACTGCCCTCAACTCGCTAGGTCTTACCGTGAGCACGACCTCACCGCCACCCCTTGGGTAGTGACCGCGCCTTACCAACCTAACCTCTGCCTTGACGCCGAACAACCCAAGCATTGGGAGCATTACGAACCTCACGTAATCAATTGGCGGTGACCAGGGTACATCAGTACCGCCGGTTATTGTTACCGTGCTCTCGCAGGGCGCGAACACAAGTATTGGGAGTATCGTCTGTATAACAAGCGTTACGGAACCAGCTGTACCAATATCAAACCTAAACCCACCACAACCAATCCTACCGGGCTTGAAGGTGAGCTCTGTGGAGCCCTTAACGGCACCGATGACCTGAGCATTGGCTATCCTTGCGGCAGCCAATACACCAGTTAGGTGTTGTTGTTGAAGACCTGGATTACTCCTCCTAGCCCTAATATTAAACACCCTAATTGGCTTCCCTAAAATTGCCGAGAGAGCCAACGCTGTCCTAAGTATCTGTCCGCCACCCTCAAGCACGGAACCATCAATCTCAATAGCACTCATTGGTCATGCATTGGGTGCATTGAGCTAAAACCCTTACCTCCCTGGAACACCCAGTACTAGTTATCTTAAGTTACGCATTAGGCTAAGAAAGAAAAGGCGTTATCTAAGGACGAACTCGATGGTGGCTGAGGGAGAGGACGCACCAGACTTTGAATTACAAAGCCATGATGGAGAAGCCATAAGACTAAGCAACTATAGAGGTAAATGGGTGGTTCTCTACTTCTTCCCAAAGGCCTTCACAAGCGGATGTACGCGCGAGACCCAGGAATTCGCGAGGCTCCGGAATGAGTTCGAGATTAGGGGAGTAACGGTGTTCGGCATAAGCACAGACACCGTAGATACGCAGAAAAAATTTGCGGAGAAATACGGCGTAAAGTTCAAACTGCTCAGTGATCATGGCAAAGATGTGTCGAGAAGATACGGGGTACTTAGGCCTACTGGAACCGCAGAAAGGGTTACATTCATAATAAGCCCTGAGGGCAAGATAGCTAAAATAATAAGGAATGTAAAGCCCGAGGAACACCCAGTAAGGGTTCTAGAGTACCTAAACCAAGTAACTAAATAAGCAATAGGTAATGTACGTTAGACAATATATATTAAAATAATCATACCAGGTAATGCTTTAAAAAGATCTACACTTGTAAAATAAGATGAGAAGATCTTTGGAAATACTCTCGATAATGGTAATCGCACTGACCCTTTTGCTGGGCATGGCTACGTTATATACCGTTAAAGCCCAAATGCATCCCATGATTAGGTATTACGAGGTTAAGGGTCAGGTGTATTCACTAAATTGGGCTGGGTATGCCGTACCTGCTGAGGAGTACACCGTAACTGGTGTGGCTAGTTCATTCATAGTACCCCAGGTAACGTGCACAAAACAGACTACATACGTTGCCCTTTGGGCAGGAATAGATGGTTACAACGATAGTACGGTCGAACAGGCAGGTATACTCGCTGAATGCAGTGGTGGTAAGGCATACTACTCTGCCTGGTATGAGTTCTACCCATCACCATCGGTCACAATAAGCGGCTTCACGGTAAAGCCTGGCGACCATATTTACGTAAGTGTGGCATACCTAGGCAATGGCGAATTCAACATTACATTGATTGATTATACAGAACATGAAGCCTTCAGCACGACAGGTAGCGTAAGTGGTGCGTTACGATCATCCGCGGAATGCATCCTAGAGAGGCCCACCGTCGCCGGTCAATTAACAGCCCTCGCAAACTTCGGTACTGCATACTTCGGGCAGGACTACACGGACATACAGGGTACCTGCTACGCAACAATAAGCGGCAGCACCGAGCCCTTTGGCTCATTCAGTAGCGTGACGGAGATAGTGATGGTAACAAACAACGGAAAGGTGCTGGCACAACCAAGCTCTCTATCAAGTGATGGCTCAAGCTTCACAGTAACATACATAGGCAGTAGATAACAATACACAAACCCACTAACTCACTCAAAAATAGAGCAATTTTTGTCCACACTAGATATTATTGAACTCATCACTAAGCGAGACCCGATCCTCGACTGAGAAGCGATAAAAACCTATTTATAGATCCTTGAAACTCAATATAATGCGATACCTATGAGCGGGCCCGGTCCGGGCGATGCTAAGTACTATTCGTTGATTTACGATGGGGTTTCGTTGTTATTCACGGGTGTGATCTTTGAGCTTATATTTGGTATCCTGATTACTATTGTAACGATTGCCGTAGTATTTAGCATTGTTTATTCAGGATCGTCTATGATGACTAATGAGGATTATTTAGTAAATGAGGTCGTACATGCTGCCGCTATTATTGGGATAATAACTAATTTGATAGATTTCGTAATAGTATATGCATATTACTACAGGGGTTTCACGAAATTGGCGATGGCTGACCTATCCAGATACAGCATTGGTAGGGTTGGCTCGATAGTAAGTATAGCTGGTCAGGTTATCGGTATATCATTAGCTGCCTTATTACTATCCCTAACCTTTAACCTCAGTAATGTTTGGATTGTATACTTAATATCGAGCCCTGGAAGCATCGTTGGTTTTGTTGCAACTGTACTAATTACAATTGCCCTGTACAGGCTTGGCGATCATTTTAACGTAAGTTACTTATCGACTGGTGCCACATTGCTGGCATTTATGGCCGCGATTAATCTATTCAGTATGATACCTGGCGCCTCGGTGGTTGTGGGGATCCTCGGCCTTCTCATAGGCATACCTGCCCTAATATTACTAATGATAGGGCTAAACGAGGTAAAGAAGGCTGTGGGAGGCAAGCTTGGACAACAACAGTGAGATTACATAAGCTAGGAGACAAGTCTCAAACCTAGTTAACAATTATTACCAAGGCTTTATTAAATCATCACCTGGGCCTCTAGAGGTCAAACAAGTAAGGCTAGCTAGGGTGAGGAGGTGCATCATTGAACCACTCACGCATTAATTAACCTCAACCCAACCCACTTTTCGCGAACGGCCGGGTAAATAAGGAATAAAAACTGTAGAATAAGTAGTTCCTGTATGAGATTCAAGTCCAAGCTTGTTTTTGCCATCTCGTTAGCGGTTGCGGTGGTTTTAGTCGCGGTAATGGTCTCAGTACTACTTCTAACCCATATCACCAATAAGCCAAGCACGCCGGCACCAATTGGTTCTTCAATCAGCATTTACTTTGGTCCGACAATCTACGTCGTTGGCCCACAAACACTAACCCAAAGACTCGTTAGCATCGGCATACCCCAATCAAAGATTGCGCCAACAAGCCTGGGCCAGTTGCCCAACCTACCTAACAATAGTGTTGTTATGATTGATTGGTCCGTGATTAAGCCCTACGTGGCTTACGGCACCGTGGGTGGGAACATCACACTGAACCTGACAAGCCCAGCCGTTGGGTTGCTGGCAAACCTATTCGCAAAGGGTGACCTGGTCATGATAAACGTGAGTAGGTCCGAGGCGCCAGTTGCCGAGCTACTCCTCTCCTACGCAATGGCGAAGGGGGCGAATGTCACTTTTTACGGAACAAATGGCGCACGCCAATACTTTGTACCGATGCTTGAGATGCCAGTGAATAGTAATTACACGTTGGTTGGGGCAACCGCAATAAGAACGCCGTATGGGGTAGCCGTGCTGGTAGGGCCGGTGAGCCTTGAGGGATTGCCGAACCTATTCTGGTACTGGCTGTGGTCAATTAGGGTGGCCAAGGGTGATAAGCCAACAACAAACCAAGACCCAAGCGATGGCTTTCAAAATGTGGGTCCGTGCTACGTGACCTACTGGTATTTCTTAGGTTGGTTGCAGAGTTGGTATGGTGTGCACCCGAGTGGCAACTTCATCTTCCTATGGGACCTGCAATCTTTGGAAAACCAGGTCGCGATTGGTATTTCCGCTCATGATTACGGCATCGCGGCTGTCCAGGACAACTACGGCGACACATTCTACTACGACTCATGCATAGTAATGAAAAATTCCCTCACATCAATAAGGCCGGCATTTATAGATGCGGAGCTACTAGGTGATGTCGCGTATTATCTAACGAATAATGGTAGTGGTGGGTGGGTAGGTCCTGACGCACTTTGGTATTTAATTGGTGGCTTCGATATGTACAAGAGCCATGAAGCCACGATAAACTACCCATCTTTCTACAACGCATACATCACTGATAGTTACGGCCAGTATATGCCAACCCCCACAGGTTTCTTCCCAACAAGGTTATTCAACATCGGTGATGCTTTTCTATCCGATATTCCCGTCAACTACGCCGTGCCCACCAGCGCCTGGGGAGGTGTATTGATAGGCGTCTCGACAACGCCGTACTACGTGAACGAGGCAGGGGAGTACGCATATAACCTAACATGGACCTTCGACTACGCCTTTGTCTATGCCGATAGTGGGGTATTTGTTGATGGCTTCACCGTGGGCTCAGGTGGGACTGCGGTTATATTACTGAAAAATTACTTGCCTGTTGGCACGTACTGGTTCTACCTACCATTCAACGCCGAGGTGGAAACTAGCTGCTGGAGCGCCTGGGCAAACACGGCTTGGGTTGTGGGCTTTGTCGCGCCATCGAGCAACGCTGTCTCAATAAACACAGTATACCTCGGCCACCCACCTCAGCAATCCAACGCACCCAGCGGCACATGGATAAGCGGTTACATGAATCACTGCCCCTCCACCGTAAACCTAAGTGGGCCATGATGAGCTAATTAATGGCTCATTTCATCATAATAGCCAGTGCATCATTATGACAAGCTTGTCCAGATTCTCAGGCACAGCTCAGTTTAACAACAATTCTCTAAAGCTGGCCCGTATTTCCTCGTGTATATGCGATAGCCGCAACGGCAATCCTATTACTAATGTATGCCGTAGCACTAGTAATAATAACTATGAAGTGGGCAAAGAGCAATAGGAGGAAGACAGGGTCGAAATTTCAATTACATCGAATGTTCTGATACGTTTTGTGATAACCAATGAAATCAAGTTAGAAAGTACGGAAGAATGAGTTCGCGTTCTTGGTGGGGCCGCCGGGATTTGAACCCGGGATCACTCGGGCTCTCGTGACCGTGGGCTTTACTTTTTGTCGCCCACGGTGGCAGCCCAAGCCGAGCATCCTAGCCAGGCTAGACTACGGCCCCGGCGCTACTTTATTGCCTTGGGTTTTTAGGGTTTTCTTTACCTTTACCGTGCTCATTCTCCTTCATTTCCAATATGTTCACCCATGTTATGAAGCAATCCGCCACCGCATTGTCAAACCCTTTTTGTTTGCTTTCCCTGTTCATGCACCATCACCCTAGGTACTTCCTAAAGAAGTTCACGGTCCTCTCCCACGCATCCTTTGCAGCAACCTCGTTGTATGCCGGTCCTCCTTCCGTGGCGAAGGCGTGGTATGTCCCTGGGTAGAATGCCATTTCGAAGCGTGGTTTGTAAGTTATTACCGCCCTCATTAAGTCCGGTATTCCCTGGTTTATGGCTGGGTCTTCGCCTGCGTATATTGCCAGTATTGCGCCGCGTACCTTGGCTATGTCGTCAAGATGCCTTGGGCTTCTTCCGTAGTATATGGCTCCAGCGTCTATTGGCACCTTGGTCATTGCCTCGAAGGCTAATCCACCTCCCATGCAGAACCCAATTATTCCTATCCTCTGTGGTTTGTACGTGTCCTTTATGTAATTGTATGTGCTCACTATATCGTTGATCATCCTCTCCTCAGTGGACTCCCTGTTTATGATTAGTTCATTCACCATCTCCCTCTCCTGTGGCGTTAGTGAGCTCATGAATTCCTTAATCGCATTGATATCAGTCCTCCTCTCAGGTGGTAGTGACCAGAACCTCCTCATTACGTTCATGATGTTCTGCTCCGTAAACAAGTCAGTCCTCCTTGAGTATAGGTTTGGGGCTAGCGCTAGGTAGCCTTGGGATGCTAATCTCCTAGTCACGTTTTGTATGAACTCTGTTATTCCAAATATCTCGTGTATAACTATGACGGCTGCGTTATAGCCCGTTTCCGGTGTTGCTGTGAATGCGGTTATTTCCGAACCATCGAAGGACCTGTACCTTATGTACTCCTC
>NZ_LCWN02000098.1:0-6402 GCF_002078205.2 Vulcanisaeta sp. EB80 | reverse complement strand
TTGTTGAATTAACAATATTGAGAAACAAGTTGGATAAAATCAAGATAACCACATGCCCCTACTGTTGATGCAAAAATTTAACTTCGGCATAGTCGATAATAAAATGAATCAAAATGTACGATGCCTATAGCGTAGTCGATGTGAGGAACAGGGATGTCGTAGATGTTGGCGCATTCGTAGGAGATACAGCAGTGTACTTCATAAAAAGAGGCGCACATAAGGTTCTCGCAATCGAACCCCACCCAAGGGCATTCAATGAACTAATCAGAAACATAAGAATTAATGGGCTACAGGGTAGGGTGGTACCAATAAATGCTGCGTTGGGCGGTAGGCAGGGCTTTATCTACGTACCTGAGGATTTGGATGTCGGTAATATAATGAGTACGTACTTTGGCTATGAGTACGCGAGGTATGTGCCAGGGTACGTCAAGGTTAGAGTGATGGCGCTAGGCGAGTTGGTTAAGGAGTATGAGTTTAGTCCGGACGTGCTGAAGATGAATTGTGAGGGTTGTGAGTACGACGTGATACTCAACGATTATGGGCATGTCAGGTTATTCAACGAATTAATCTTTGAGTACCACAGGTGGATCACAGGCATACCTGTCGATGCTATACTCTCCATATTGAGTAGGGACTATTATTGCGAATCCATTGGTCTCGCAACGGAGGATTACGGCTACGTGCACTGCAGCAAAACAACTTAAAGGTCCCCTAGTAACTACCTCGTTAATGATTGAAACCCACGAGCTAATTAAAGGCTTGGTATACCGAATGAGGATACCCATGGATGTGGAACCTGGTTATGTATACTCATACATTGTTAGGAGTGGTGATGGTTGTGTAATGATTGACGCAGGATATCCAAACAGGGAGTTGGTAAAGCCATTAATTGATTCAATAAGGAAGGTGCCCAACTGTAGGTTGGATGCGTTGATAATAACGCACATGCACATTGACCATTACGGACTCATGAATGAAATACGCAATGCGCTTGGGGCTTATTTGGTAATGCACATCAATGACTACGAACAATTGGTCAAAATGGGTAATACTGAACAATTAATTAGGGAAATGGCAGAGTTGCTTCGTGAATGGGGTGTATTTGGTGAGGAGGAGCAATTGCTGATTAATATCATCGGGAGATTCTCAAGAAGGAGGGCCTCATTGGGCGATTTAAGGCTTGACAAGCTGATTAGGGGTGACGAGGAATCCATCGATGAATTACGCGTGGTACTAACCCCAGGCCACTCCCCTGGCCATGTATCCGTGGTATTTAGCGAGTACAGTGTGGCATTTACTGGGGATCTGATATTACCGACAATAACAACCCACGTGGGGCTCTCACCAATAAATTTGGGAAATCCATTACTTAGCTACATCAAGTCATTAATGAGAATTAGAAGTATGAAGCTGAAATGTGTGCACCCAGGGCATGAGCACGAGGTCTGTAATGTCGATGATAGAATAGGCGAATTAATAAGTCATAGGGTTTCGAGACTTTGCGAGGTAATAAAGATCCTAAGTAATAAACCTAGCACAGTATTTGAGATTGCGAGCACCCTCAGGTGGATGGATAATAGGGAATACTCACTACTAGACCCTATGAATAAGTACTTGGCCATTACCGAAACAGCATCGCTGGTAAAGTATCTCGAGGAGCTAGACGTGATAGGGAGGAACTACGATGGCAGGTACGAGGTTATAAGAGGCATTGAATGCAGCCAACAATTACTAATACCACAACAATAACCTTTTATTAATACCTCTCGAAATAGATAAACCGTGGACACGGAAAGACTTGAGGAATTCATCCTCGAGAGAATGAGAGAGTTCAAGGTACCAGGTATTAGCATAGGCATTGTTAAGGATGGCAGGCTAGTATACGCAAGGGGCTTCGGATTTAGGGACATGGAGGCAGGATTACTCACAACGCCAGGCACCATCTACGGTATAGGGTCCATAACCAAGGCATTCACAGCACTATCAATACTAAAACTAGCCGAGGAGAACAGGCTAAACCTCAACGACCCGGTGGAGAAATACATACCACTGAGACTAAGGCCCTTTGGTGAGCCCGTACTCGTACACCACCTACTAACCCACACAAGCGGAATCCCAGCCCTGGGCTATGCGGAGGCATTCATAAATGGTGTGCTCGGTCTCAAAAGCAATTTATTACCATTAGCCACACCAGACGACGTAATTGCGTTCATGAGGAATGCCGAAGAATGGGCTGTGGCGAGGCCCGGCGAGAGATTCTTCTATCTAAACGAGGGCTACGTACTACTCGGCAAGATAGTGAGTGAGGTCGGTGGCGTTACGTACGAGGATTACGTCATAAAGAATATACTGAAGCCCCTGGGGATGGGTAGATCATACTTCAGAGAGAAGGATATCGAGAGGGATTCCGATGTTGCAGCATCGTACATAGTCGGTAAGGGAGGCGAGCTGATAAGGAGTAGGTTTCCGTTTGGTGTCACATCCGACGGCGGCCTGCTTAGCAATGTTATTGACATGTCACAATTCGTGGACATGCTCATAAATAGGGGATCACTGGGTGACGCTAGGATCATCAGTGAGGATTACCTGGAGCTAGCCGAGAGGAAGTACATCGACGTGCCCTGGAAGGTGATTGGGGATGAGGGTTATGGGTATGGCCTAATAGTGAGTAACGAGTTCTTCGGAAGAAAGCTCATATATCACAGTGGCGACATCCTGGTCCACACAGCATTCATGGGCTACATACCCACCGAAAAACTTGGCGTCATAGTAATGTCAATGACCGAGAACTACCCACCAACCAGGATAGGGCTCTACGCACTATCCCTAATACTAAATCACGACCCAACCAAGGAACTCAGGGTATTCAGGGAAGAGGAAATAACGAGGAGGCTAGAGGGCATTTACGAAACCTACGGCGGGACCGTGAGGGTAACAATCAAACGCCAGGGCGATTACCTACTCATAATTGACACCACGAGATACACCGAAGAAGTAACAATACTCGTACCGGAGGAGATTAGGTATGACTATGCGCGATATTACGCACTAATCAACGGCACAAGGATCCCCGCAGAATTCTACATAGGTAGTAATAAGGTGTATTTAATCTACGAGAGATTTAAGCTTGAAAGGAAAGGTCCAACATAGCCCTGGTGACGCCCGCTATACTAACCTAGAAAGGTTTTTAAAGAACTACGTGCATCAAAACCCGTATGATAAGAACAAAATTCAATATCACGAAGAAAAACAGGAATTACTCGAACGTAAATTACAATGGACATATATATAATAACAATGTTCAAGAATACGCAATATATTATATGTTCATCAAACGAATACCAATGTGAATAATCACTTAAAAACACCAAAAACATTAACAACCCGTGATCGTCAATAACATAAACAACGTACCGATGGAGGACGCTTCAAAACTACTGAAGGGAACACATGGCTTCTACATACAGTGGCTAATAACTAAGGATCATGGAGCGAGGTATGCCGTCAGGAGGTTTATTGTGAAGCCCGGCGGTGCAATGCCGCTGCACAATCATAAGTACACGGAGGCAGTCATAATACTAAAGGGCAGGTTAAGAGTCAGAACCAAGGAAGGCACCTATGAACTAGGCCCCGGAGACTACTTCTTCACAGCCCAATACGAACCGCACGCTATCGAGAACGTAGGCAATGAGGATGCAGAATTCATATGCGTAATATCGTATGAGGACGATATGACACTGAAACCATTGGAGTAATTGTACATTTCCTAAAATTATTCCCAAATTCTCCTGGAATTCCTGTAAATTATATAGTGATAATTAGGTTGATGTAGATTATTTGTTAAGAAATAGTTATTAGGAGGTCGCTATTTAATTTGCGCGATGTATCCAATTAACGATTATCTAAAGGATTCTGTGAGGGAATTACAGGGCGAGAAGGCATTCGCATACCTGGCAAGGGCACGCGAGGTTGCTGAGAGGAGGGGCATTAAGGTTGTATCCTTCGGCATCGGCCAACCAGACCTACCAACCTTCGAGAATATAGTAAACGCAGCAAAGACGGCACTTGATGCTAGGTTCACGGGGTACACCGAGACGGAGGGCATAAGGGAGCTCAGGGAAGCCATAGCCGACTACCTGAACTACAGGTACCACGCAGGTGTTAGGCCGGACGAGGTAATCGTGACCACAGGGACAAAAACCGCAATATTCCTCGCAATAGCCTCATACGTAAGACCCGGCGATGAGGTAATAATACCAGACCCAACATACCCAGCCTACCCAGAATTAACAAAATTCTTTGGTGGTAAACCAATATACGTACCAATGAGGTTCAACCAAGACAGAGGATTCACACTTGACCTAGAGGCCGTTGAGAACTCAATAACACAGAGAACAAGGGCCATAGTGATAAACAACCCACACAACCCAACCGGCGCTGTATTTAGGCCTGATGAGGTTTCGAAACTGTTGGAGATGGCCAAGGATCACAGGTTGTTGGTGATTGTTGATGAGATATACGACAACTTCGTGTATGAGGATAACGCGTTCAAGGGAGTACTTGAGCTGGAGCCTGAGTGGAGGAGGTACATAATATACACCAACGGCTTCAGCAAAACCTTCTCAATGACGGGCTGGAGGCTAGGCTACCTAGTGGCCAGCAGGGAAGTAATAGAACCACTCAAGAAACTAGCAGCAAACACCTACAGCTGCCCACCAAGCATAGCCCAAAAGGCTGGAGTCGAAGCATTAAGGAGTGAGGCGTCTTGGAAGGCATCGAAAGCCATGATAGAGCTATTCAGGAGAAGGAGGGATGTGATGTACGAGGAGTTACGAAAAATACCAGGCATCGAAGTCTGGAAGAGTACGGGGGCTTTCTACATGTACCCAAGAATCAAGGGGGTACTCGATAGGTTAGGCATGGACGTAGAGCAATTCACAGATTGGCTACTGGAGAACCACGGGGTTGTGGTACTACCCGGAACCGCGTTCTCCGAAACCCACATGGGCAAGGAATACGTAAGGCTAAGCTTTGCATTGGATGAGGCATTGATTAAGGAAGGAATAGAAAGAATAAGAAAAGCCGTTACAAAATAACGACTAACATAAACTAAGATAACCCACAGAATACTCAGCGCCTAGGATGTTCATTATGGTCCTAAAAACCTGAACCGTAGCATCATCACCAGACCTCGTAATCGTCTCCCTAATCTCCCCAATATACCTGCACGGATTCAGAACAAAATCATCACTACATACCTAACAGTAACCACCTTACGAACACTATCGCACACAACATTAAGAACCACACAATAATCACCACAACCAAAATCTCTATACAATGAAGAATACCTAGTGTGGCAATCAACCCTAACCTGAGCAACACCGGGCCTACGGAAAACAGGGCCCTCAATAACCACAGAAACAAGCCTACCACGCCCATCCACAACAAAATCAACTATCAACTCATACTCATGAAACCAAAACCGAACAACAGCACAATCAAACAACCCCAAATACCTCGAACACCTAAGCCCACCTCCAGCACAATCCTCAAGACCCATACTGCACGTAACCCAAAACCACCTTATATTGATTCTGACCTCTTCCCCGCCCTTAAGAGCGAGGTTTGCCGTTCATTTTATCACACAAACATTTTACATATATAAATATTCTACCCATGACAAAAAAGACACAATCAACAGATAATAACCTGTGAGAAACCTTTAAATACACCAAAAGCAAGCATTCTTCTGGGTATAAACAAAATAGGCCCGCTATCGCGGGCTAAAAAACAAACTCCCTTTTTCTTTTCTTCATAATCAATTTCAGCCAATATTGCATTCCTCCTTGTTTTAGATTATTTTACATGATTTTACGTTATTATTCTAAACAAGGCATATCATTATAACTTCTACAAGGTACTAATAAAGTATAATACATAGATATACCGAGTTATTTGTTTAGAACTTAATAGGAAGATTTATATACAACACGCAGCAATGAAAACCTGTATGAGCAACCTAGATGTTAGCCTGGGGAATGTGATAAAAATCATTAAGGAACTTAGACAACTCAGGGACTCCCTTAGAAACAAACTCATTATTAAGGTACCTAGGGAATACATAATCGGCAATGCAGACGTTGCAGCAAGACCCATGTTCACAGACGGCCTCGTAGTAACCTTCAGGGTAAACAACCGTGAGTACAGGGTCTGGTGGTCAAACATCGAGAACGCCCTTGAGGGTAGGAACATCGATTGGGGCGATTATAGGGTGGAGGCAGGCAAGGAACCGCGCATAGAATTCCTCAACCCAGATGGTAGTAAGGCAGCTGCGGTAAGGCTGGATGAGAAACTCGTGAACGAACTCAATAGGCTAATAAACACAGCCTTCTCCCTATT
>NZ_LCWN02000097.1:0-6418 GCF_002078205.2 Vulcanisaeta sp. EB80 | reverse complement strand
GGTAGCAGACCCTATGGGGCCCGGTCCTCGTTGTCACGTTGATGCATTGCATTGGCGGTATGTCGATTGTTGCGTTGATTGTTACGGTGTTGTTCCCATTACTCACCGTGTAGCTGGTCGGCGGGTTTAGCCAAACCCAGGCGCCGCTATATGCCGTGGTGCCGTTTACCTTCTCCCAAATCAAGTTGAGGGGTGGTCCTTCGATTGCTATTTCCTCGGCGAATGTCTCGTTACTGTTGAGGTACTGGTAAGTGCATTGCACAACCTCTGGGAGTTGTGTTATGTTCCTGTTTGGTGGCCATGTCAATAGGTTGCATTGGTGGTTTGGGTTCACGCTTAGCCACAGCAGTGTGGCGTTGTTGATTTGTGGGTATGCGAATTGGTCTATGACCCCGACTGACGGCGTGAAGCCAATGAACCAGGAGACTGGTTGGGGCACGGGGTAGCAAGCCCTTGGTCCGCAAATCATTGTTTGATTGACTAGGTTACCGCTCACGAGGTATGGGTAGTTGCTTTGTAGCAGTAGGAATCCCCTTACTGTCATGTTTGCCGGTAGGTCGTGCTCAATAGTGGATAGCGTCTGGTTTATCGAGTTTATTAACTGGGCTTCTTGGTTTAGCCCCAGTGTTGAGGCTGCCAGGGCTGTGAAGAACATTATGGCTAGGGTTAGGAGTAGTATTGCGGTGCCGGCTGGCCTCGTCCTCTCTGGAATGATGAGTGCAAGGGCTATGCCCAGGATCGTTGGTGTAATTGCCCACGAGAACCAAGCGAGCCATGCTATTGTGTGGAATATGGCTAGTAGTACCTGTGAGGCGTGGTTTATCGACTCGACAATCGCGTCTATTGGGTCCAGTGTCCAGCCCAAATTCATCAACACTCCCATGTACTGCTGTGGTATGCTGGCTAGCCCGAATGAGCTAATCAACTCGATTATGTTTAAGGCAGTCATCGCACCAGCATCAATGAGCATCACCTTCGACGACCACCAGTAGACTGAGGCCCACTTGTTTTCGGCGCCCTCGGCATACCTCTGCAGCAACTGGTATGTTGCCACATCACCGAAGCCTGGTACTAAGTGGGATAGGACGAAGGGTAGGGCGTAGGCGAAGATTACGGCTGAGCCCGCAAAGACCAACCTACGGATTTCTAACCCGCCCTTGATTATGCCGTAGATTATTACCAACAAAGCCTCTATTGCTACGAAGGTTTGGATTAGTCCTGGGTTTATTTGAATCATCAAACCACCCTGAACCCGAGGGGCATTAGGGCGTCGTTTATGTACCTGCCGGCTATGCACCCGCCGTAGCTCCAGAACGGCTTTCCCCTACCGAGCTCCTTGATTTCCAGTATGCCTACCTGGACTGGTAGTGTTGATATTGGTACTTGCATGTCTAGTATGTCCTTAACCCTAATCATGTTGTCCATCATAGGCTTCCTATAGAGCTTCACTAAGTTGGGAGCCTTCCCAAGCCTCATGACTACCAAGCCAAAGCCGCTGTTGACTAGGTGGTCAACCATCTCAACAGCCTCATCAGGAGGCCAGAGGAAGAGGCGATCCCAACAATACTCCCTATGCACCCTAGCCTTAACCAATACGTCACTTTGGTTAACCACCGTCAAAGCCTTCCTCGGTAGACCAAGTGGTGGGTTCTCGCTTGCTACCAAAGCCCTACCCCTCATTATCAAGGCAACCTCGCCCAAGCCCAGCAACGCCCTCTCGCTCCCTATCTTACCGAGGTCTAGCCCGCATACGAAGATTGGTCTCTTCCTAATCAGCCCAGTCCTCATCTGTAGGCAGTTGAGCATCGGGTAATCATTTAGTGCCTTTTAAGGGGGCCTGGATATTGGTTTGATGGTTTATGTGTGGTGAGAGAGTTGGTAAAAATGGAGTGCCCACTTACTGTAACTACTGTGATAAGTGGGAGAAGGCTATTTTGTTGGAGCTCGCGGGGCTGAATGTTGATTGGGATGCTGTTAGGGGGATGCTTGAGAGTGGTAAGTTGGTTGCCGTTGCTGGTGATCCCCCGTGTGTCAGGGACTTTATCGATGGAGTATCACGCCTATGCGGTAGTTACAAATACATAGCGCAATCCCCACATATACTGCTCGGCTTGGTTAGGAAGTGCAGGGAGGCTAGTGCTGCTTTGGGTGTTTCTAATAAGGCGTGGAGTAGTACGTATTTCATTATCACCTTCAAACTACCTCAGGGAGTGTTTAGGTGCTATGTCGAATTGCAGTATGACCTTGATGAGGTTCTAAGGCTCATAGGGATGATGTCCTTGGTACATAGAAGCATTACCATAATTAAGCCCGAAATAGTCGATGATGTGATAAGTAGGATTAGGGGTGGGTTGGGAGTGGGGAGTGGCTTCTTGTCGATGGTGTGTCGTCATGCGTATTCGAGCTCGTTATTGCATCGGTGAGGCTCTGCAACGAAGCATCCATTGTGTATTTGAAACAGCCATCCACAGTGGTGGCGCTGGTGAGAAAGTGCCCAGCGTTCTTCGAGGAGCTAAGCAGGAGGGAGGCTGCGGATAGACTTACTGAGGAGGGGTTTAGACGCTTAAAGGCAGTTGAGTATGCGGAGGCGCATGTAGATGAGGAGGGGAGGGAACTGTGTGAGGGCGTTTTGGTAGGGTTATTAATGCTTACTACGATAGTTTAATCAGCGGTATTCATTGTTTGGGTAATGACTTTTATGCGGATTTTATGGGTTTAAAGGGACGTGTTTAGATCGATGGTTGAGGTGTTTGTTGAGGGTCAGTGGGGTTTCCTAGATGTTAGGGGTCGCCAGGTTATTGATGTTGGGGCGTTTAATGGTGATTCTGTCATCTACTTCGTAACTAGGGGAGCTGGTCGTGTAATTGCCGTTGAACCACACCCAAAGGCGTATATGGAGATGCTTAAGAATCTAGAATTGAACAACTTTTTGGGCAGGATTATTCCGGTCAATATCGCTCTGGGTAAGGGTGATTATGTAGAACTACCCGTTGATGTATCTCTTGATTACGTTATCGATAAAATATATGAGGGGTTGTTTAATAGGCGGAGCATGACCGTGAAGATTAGGTCGATTACACTCAATGAATTTGAACCTTACTGATGCCGAGCCTGATGTTCTTAAGCTTGATTGTGAAGGTTGCGAGTATGATATAATCGAGCATGACTATGAAACATTGAGATTGTTTAGAGAGTTAGGTATCGAGTACCACCCATACTTAAGGGGTAAGGAGTTAGGGGATCACCTTAGGTATTTATCTAGAGATTTTAGGTGTGGTGTCGTGAATTATTTAAAAAGTAGAGCAATCATACACTGCATACGTGATTTAGGAAAATAAAATTATATTGTTATCATAGGTAATACTTTAAATTTTGTTATTTCTTGGTTCTTTAATGACTGTTGTTGTCGGCTTTAACTGGCCTGTTGAGCATGATCATGCTGTTGGTGTTATTGTTGATGGTAAACTTGTCTTTGCGAGTGAGGAGGAGAGGTGGACGAGGCACAAAACACTCGGTAAGGGAACCGCCAATAAACGCCCTGAGGCAAGCCTTCCTCTTCCTGAAGAGGAAGTATGGTATAAGGCCAAAGGATGTTGATGCATATGCAATTAATTGGGAGCCTAAACTCATGACATATACTATGAGGTTTAAGTTCACAGCAGACACTTTTGCGGGGTTAATCAATCGTATAAGGTTTGATGTACTTAATAAGAATAATCCTATAAGTATGGGTCTTGCAGCTTTAGGTCTTGGTTTTACGATTTTACGTGGTGATTTTCTTGAGCTTGCTCGTAGGTTTGTTAGTTTTGTGGCTCACTCTATTGGTGAGGATGTTCCTGAGGACATTAGGATAATCCCCGTCCCTCACCACCTTGCCCATGCGGCTTCGGCCTACTACTTCAGTGGTTTCAATAATGCAGCCGTCCTCACTGTCGATGGCACTGGTGAGTTCGAAGCCCACTGTCGTGTGGAAAGTGAGGAGTGGTGAGTTTGAGAAGGTGGCCTCAATACCCACAGTCTATGGCTCACTCGGCGCTCTATATGAAAATATTTGTGCGAAGATTGGTTATGACTATCTCGAGGGTCCTGGTAAGGTTATGGGCCTTGCGCCTTATGGTAAGGCAAGCAAGTACTATGAGAAGCTTAAGTCGTTCATAAAATTCGACGATAAGGATTACCCATTTAGGTTCGTTGTTCCTGGTAGGTGGAGGGTTAAAAACGCACTTTCTTATTATAGTAAGCCTTACTATTTTATTGCTGATTCTGTTTATCCTGGTGGTAGGGTTCCTTGGGATCCTCGTGGTGATCTTCATCCTGATGCTGTTGGTTTGGCCTGGGCTGTTCAGGCTGTTACTGAGGAAACAATGCTCCACCTAGCCAGGTGGGCTAGGGAGAATGTTGGTGAGGGTAATTTGGGTCTTGCTGGTGGTGTTGCTCTTAATGCTAAGGCTAACATGGTTATTCATTATGCCAAGTTGTTCAACGACATGTTCATATTCCCAGCAGCAAACGATGCCGGAACACCAATCGGTGCTGCTGCCTACGTCTACGAGCATGTTCTCGGTGGAAAAATGAAGAGGCAGAGGCTTAGGACTGTCTACCTCGGTCCTGAGTATGGTGATGATGAGGTTAGGAAGGTTGTTGAGAGGGGTGGTTGGAACGCTAAGTATGTTGGTGATGATGTTAATGAGGTTGTTGATTTAATAGTCAAGGGTTTTGTTGTTGCTTGGTTCCAGGGTAGGGCTGAGCTTGGGCCAAGGGCTCTCGGTAACCGCTCAATCATTGCTGACCCTAGGAGGAGGGATATGTGGGGTGTTGTGAATAGGATTAAGGGTCGTGAGTGGTGGAGACCACTCGCACCATCACTCCTAGAGGAGGATGCGAGCAAGTACTTCATAGAACCAGTCCCTCACCAATTCATGATTTTGATGTACAAGTACAAGCCGGAAATGTGCGAGGTAGTGCCGGCAGTATGCCACGTTGACCAAACAGCAAGACCACAAACAGTAAACAAGGAAGAGAACAGGACTTGGTATGAGTTAATAAAGGCATTCAAGGACGAGACGGGAGAAGGAATAATCCTAAACACGAGCTTCAACCTAGCCGGAGAACCACTTGTTGAGACGCCAACAGACGCAATAAGAAGCTACGCACTCGGCGGCTTCAAAGCAATATACATACAAGGATACCTAATACAGAAGTAGCCCATGTCTTACGACAAGTGCAATATAAAGGGTAATAAGGACCTCGGAATAATGCACTGCATTAAGAGATAATTAGCATTCATTGCGTTTCTGGTTACTTTAACATGGTCCCAAGAACCATGATTCGTCTTGTGTACCACGTGTTGTGGTGTTTTGGAGTACTCACTGAGTGCCCTCACTGAGACTACTCATTTGCTGAGTGAGCACCAGCCAGTGCTTTCGCCTCATTTCCACACTATTCTCCAGTGGGGCTCGTTTTCATACAGCTTCTTCCTGGCCTCGCCCTGCTTATAGAGTAACTCGGCACTATCCCAGATATCAAAGGCAATCGTCACATCCTTGCCTGGATACGGTCTCTCCAACCTACCAATCCTCTGAAGCGCCCTGGTCTTGCTCTTACCACCCAAAGCCACAATTAGAGACCTAGGGTGGTGGGTGTAAACCCTCATCAGCCGGTGTTGTAGCCACCAACACTTCCGCGTTACCATCCCTAACCGCGTTTAAATATAGTCTCACGCTCGCCACCCTTAACCACGCCCGTAACCAACGCCACCTCATCCCACTTGACACGTGCTATCTCGTGCAACGCCTCGGCATGCTTCACGAGACTGGTTAGAACCAGGACGGGCTTAGAGCTTGTTCTATAAGCTCCATAATAAACCCATTCCCTCACTGCTAGGCACTTCCTAACACTGGCAAAAGCCCTGGTAGCATTACCCCCATACCCTAGGTGGTTGTTGCCTAGTGCTGTGGTTCGTGTGCTGGGTGGGAGGTGTTGTTCCTAGTGTTGTAGTGCGTTTATTGCGTCTTTCGTGGTTTTTCTTAGCTCGTTCTCGTCACCATTTACTTCCTCGAATTCGTCTAGGTCTGTGTTGTATGTTGCTGTGCCGTGCCTTGTGTAAACCCTTACTCTATGCGTGAGTAGTTTTAGTGCTTTTTCGTAATTGAGCCTTGTTGTGTCGATTGCGTGGTTTGGTGTTATTCCGAAGCTTGCGGAGTCAGGATTTTCCTTAACCCAGGTACTTGATTATTTGTATGCCTACGTTGTAGATAACAATGGTGAGCTTCCTCAGGTCATCCTCTATCCTACCCAATCTCTCCTCAATCTTACCTAGTCGGTACATTAGACTAATGACAATGCCTAGTATGGTTACCAGGAGCCCAATGGTGTAGTAGTCCATGCCCTAAGTAATACACCAATCCATTACTTAAAA
>NZ_LCWN02000096.1:0-6648 GCF_002078205.2 Vulcanisaeta sp. EB80 | reverse complement strand
AAGTATTACGACTTGGTCATGGGTTACCTCGAGAGACCACCTGGTTATAGACTCGTCACAGCAATAATAAGGCCTGAGGAACCGGCCCAGCTTCAGCCGTTAGCCGTAACGAGGCTTGCGTTGAAGATAATACCTCCTGCTGGTGATGGGACTAAGCCATTGGTTCAGCTCGTTGATAGGTATAGGCACAGGCTTAACCCAAAGTCCGTTTGGACTGGGCCCTGCACCCTAACATTCAACAATAGGTCGGACATAGACCCACTCTATAGGTTAGAGCCGAGGAGGATTATTAGGTGTGTTTATGGGACCTTTGATTACGTGCTCGATTTCGGTAGGGTTGTTAGAGATTACGTGTAGGCTTGTCATTGGTTGTATTTTTCATGGATTTAAAAAGGTCATTAAGCTAATACACGAATCTGGGCTAATAACCTATATTAATTGGTTAATTAAATCATTATTGGTGCCTAGTAAGGCGTTGCTTAGGCTTGCTGGGAATTTAGCTGATTCGGGTTTTAGGGGTATTATTAGGGCTTACTACGTGAGGAGGGGCTTTGGTGCATTATCGATAGAGTTCATAATCTATAGACGACCGAGCAGCAGTAGGAGGTTGTTGGCGAGAATAAGGAGGGCTCTCGAGGCATTGCCGTCGCTTGTGGCTGCAGTAATGATAGGCTTCATTCTAGTCCTCATTATTAGGTGGATTATTTAATCGGCGAGCTTTGCCCTAATGAACCTCATTACTAAATCTAGACCTATCGAATTCGCACATTCGCTCTCTACGAAATCCCCCTCATCCTCATTAATTAGAATTAGCCTTGTGCAATCATCATGCCTAATCAATAATCTATACCTAACTCCATTGTGTTTAAATGCCATGTTCATCTCATCAATGATAAAGTTTGTTGGCTTCATCCCCTTGCTTACTGAACGAATCCCTGCTTCCACAATTCCTTATGAAGATTAAACGATTTATTAAAGGCTCAGTTGCCTTCGTTTAGGATTATGATGCGCATTACTGGAGTATTATCATTTAATTGATTTAGAGAAAGCCGAGTGATTTGAGGGTATCTAATTCTTCCTGGTACCTGGATCTGGCTAGGCTTATTGCATCGCTGCAATACTTAATGCAGTTTAGGGCTATTTGTGCGGCGTACCCTGTGTAGTTACTGGGGCTTAATTCAATGAGGAGGTTATCATTAACACCGAGCTCTTTAAGCACCCTAAGGTAATCATCCCTACTCATCCTCGAGCCCCTGAGCCCCTTCAAGGTTCTCTCGTAGGCGTCAACCATACCCAAAACCCTAAGCCTAACCTGGACTGCCTCGCTCAAAACCTCCCAGTGGTTATTGAGGTCCTTACCCATAGATTCAACATCAACCTCAATACTACCCAATACGTTATTTAACCTCCTTACACCAAGTATGATGTGTCCAATACCGAGACCTATATTCCTCTTTATCGTGGAATCACTCAAATCCCTCTGCAACCTACTAACCTGTAAGTGCCTACTAATCTCCATGAGTATCGATGAGCCAAGCTTCAGGTTACCCTCTGCGTTCTCGAGATCCACTGGGTTCACCTTATGGGGCATTGTTGATGAGCCTATTGGTCTACCGCGTACATGTACGTAACCGAGCATGTTGTAAATCCACATGTCCTGGGCAAGGTTAATGAGTGCCTGTGCCATAAGCCCTATGGAGGTGAGTATGCGCGTTAGAGAGTCTGGTGGTAGTATTTGCGTTGTGGTTACGGCTGGTTCGAAGCCCAGCCTTGCGACGAAACTGTTCAATTCATCAATCCAATCAACATCCCTACTAATCATTGAAAAGCTGGCCATCGACCCAGTAGCCCCCGAAACCTTACCCTGCAACTTAACACTAACCAAATCCCTCAGCCAGTAACAAACCCTGTATGCGTGGTACGCAATCTCTTTGCCGAAGGTTGTTGGTGTTGCTGGTTGCCCATGAGTCCTACCTAGAATTGGTGTGGATGAGTAATTATTAATCAGCCGTATTAATGAATTCAATAGACCCATCAACTCCGGAACTAGGTGCCCATAAACAGCCACCCTCACAAGGACGCCCAGGGCTAAGTTATTAACATCCTCTGAAGTCAAGCCCAGGTGCGTTAAATGGGCAACCCTACCAAGCCCCACATTGCCCAATTTCTCCCTGATTAGGTACTCGAGGGCCTTAACGTCATGCCCAAGCTCACCCTCAAGCTCCTTAAACCTCGCATAGTCACTATCGTTGAATCTCAACGAAAGTAATGCCTCCCTCTCCCTCTGTGTTAATGGTTCCGTAATCCCAACCTTGCTCAATAGGTCGATGAGGAAGTCAAGGTATAAAACCTCAACACGAAACCTGTAACCAACGAAGGCTCTTTCCGAGACGGAGCTCGCATAATCCCTTAACTCCTCATAGTACCTGTCATCTAATGGCGAAATTGCCTCCACACCCAGTCCTGGATCGTTGATTTAAAAGCTTTTATTAATCATTATAATAATTCATTATTGAATATTACGTGTATGTGCTGAAGCAATGTTTAAATATATGTTGGAATGCTTAATTAAAAAGTGCCGCTAACAGTTGTGGTGGGGGGATTCTTTGGTGATGAGGGTAAGGGTAAGGTCGTGTCCTACCTAGGGCTTACCGATAAACCTAGCATTTGTGTTAGGACAGGTTCAATAAATGCAGGGCATACTGTCAGTTACGGTGGTAAATCCTGGAAGCTCAGGATAATTCCATCATGCTTTGTGAACGAGAACACGAGACTCATGATTGCGCCAGGGGCACTGTTCAAGATCGATGTCTTCCTCAGGGAGGTTGAGGAGACGAACACACGAGGTAGGGTTTGGGTTGATGCGAATTCCGGCATTATTGAGGATAGGCATGTGGAGAACGAGAGAAGTAATGAGTACCTAATGAAGACTATCGGATCCACGGGGCAGGGTGTTGGGGCGGCAATGGTTGATAGAGTACTGAGGGTTTTGAAGACTGCCAAGGACTTTCCAGAGCTTAGGGGATTCATCACCGACGTAGTTAGGGAAGTCAATGAGGAGTTAGATAGGGGTGGTTTAGTTGTTGTTGAGGGTACACAGGGAACATTCCTAAGCCTTTACCACGGCACGTACCCATTCGTTACATCCAGGGACACCACAGCCTCTGGAATAATTAGTGAGGTTGGTGTTAGTCCGAGGCTCGTTAGTGACGTAATACTTGTCTTCAAGTCCTACGTAACCAGGGTTGGCGCTGGCGAATTACCTGGGGAGTTGAGCCAGGATGAGGTGGTTGCTAGGGGCTGGGTTGAGAGGGGTACCGTCACCGGTAGACCAAGGCGTGCAGCACCATTTAACCTGGAACTTGCCAGACGCGCCATCATGCTCAATAGACCGACGCAGTTGGCTATAACTAAGTTCGACGCCCTATTCCCAGGCGTGCGCGGTAAGAGGAGGTGGGTCGACCTACCCGTTGAGGCTAGGAAGTGGGTTGAGGAGGTCAGTGAAGCGTTGAAGGTTCCAATAACCCTGATTGGAACTGGCGAGGATTCCATGGACATGGTAGACCTGAGGAGGGAGGTGGTTGGTCCATGATCTATGACGCAGCCATCATTGGCGGGGGACCCGCAGGCCTCTTTGCTGCCTACGAACTCATTGAGAATGCCAGGGACATAAGCGTGGTGCTCATTGATAAGGGCTACATGCCGAGACAGAGGCATTGCCCATTGTCGAGGATTGGTAGATGCGTCTGCGTTCCGTGCCATATAACTCATGGCATTGGTGGTGCTGGGTTGTTCAGTAGTGGCATAATAAACCTGAGACCCGACATAGGCGGTGATCTCCAGGAAATACTCAATAGTTGGGACTCCGCGAACCTACTCATTGATTACATCGATAAGGTATTCGTGAAATTTGGAGCACCCACGGATAGGGTCTTTGAACCTAAGGGACCTGCCTTCGAGGAGTACCAGAGATCCCTGGCACGCGTTGGTGCCCAATTAGTGCCGATTAGGCAGAGGCATATTGGTACTGACGGATCAACCAGGGTCATTGAAAACTTCACCAACTATCTAACGGAGGCAGGCGTTAAGCTAGTTGTTGGGACGAACGTGGAGCATGTCGAGCGTGGCAATGGCGTGTTCATGCTCAGGACCAGGAGGGGCAACATTGAGGCTAGGACAATCCTCATGGCACCCGGTAGGGCTGGCGCCGAGTGGTTTAGGGATGATGCCAGGAGGCTCGGTATTGAGTTAATACCAAATCCATTGGATGTGGGTGTTAGGGTTGAGATACCCAGGTACGTGATGAACCCAATAACGGACCTATACATGGACCCAAAGATAATAATGTACACGAAATCCCACGATGACAAGGTCAGGACATTCTGCACAAACCCAGGCGGTTTCGTGGTGCTGGAGAGGTACGACGACGGAACAGTTGGTGTTAATGGGGAGACCTACGTGGATAGGAAGAGCAACAACACGAACTTCGCCCTACTAACCTCGATAAGGCTCACAGACCCCATGGAGGACACAATAGAGTATGGCAAATCAATAGCCAGGCTAGCCACGAAACTGGGCGGTGGTAAACCAATAATACAGAGGCTCGGTGACCTAGAGGATGGTAGGAGGTCGACCTGGGATAGGATTAGGAGAAACGTGATAGAGCCGACGCTCAAGTACGTAACACCTGGCGACATAGGCATGGCGCTACCAGCCAGGGCCCTGGACAACATACTGGAGTTCCTAAATAAGGTTGATAGCGTAATACCGGGGCTAGCAAGCAAATACACACTACTCTACGCACCCGAGATCAAGTACTACAGCATGAGGGCTGTGGTGAACAAACTCATGGAGACCACGGTCGATGGAATATTCGCAGCAGGCGACGGCGCAGGGCTATCCAGGGGAATAAACGTGGCGGCAGCCACGGGAGTACTGGCTGCATGGGGAATACTAACCAGGCTAGGTAAGGAAATAAGGAACGAATTAGTTAATAAAATAGTTAAGTAAGATGTTTTGAAAAATATTTAATTTATCAACCCATGGCAAAATTTTGCCCTGGTTCAACCCTAGGCAAGGCATATGAATAATTTCTAAACCATCTCCACGCCGATAGGTATAAGTATTCCTTACCCAAGACTTGATTTAATGGATCTGGCCGAGATCATTGCTTCATTAAGTAGGTCGTGCGTGGATCTCGAGAGGGAGTTTGGCGATGAGTTCCTAGGCCTGATGCTCTTTGGTAGTTGGGTTCGTGGTGAGGCTAGGGAGGATAGCGATGTGGATGTGCTCGTGCTCTTCAAGAACCTAGTCGGCAACTTGGATGTTAGGGCTAGGGTTTACGGGTTAATTAGGAAGTACGTTAACCGCGATGTCTCGCTGGTGATCATGAGGAGGGGGGATATTCACGGTAGGTGGTCCTCGCTAGCAATAAACATTGCCTGGGATGGTGTGATAATTTGCGATAGGCAGGGTGAGCTGAGGTGGTTTAAGGAGGCGGTTGTGGAGTTTGTCAGGAGGGAGAACCTGGTTAGGTATAGGACGAGGGATGGGAAGTACGGTTGGGAGAGGGCTGATGGTAAACCCCTCATACATACCGTGAGAGACCATGTTCGACCCAATGGATGAGGTTAGGTACAGGTATAAATTGGCCATTAACTACCTCAGGGATGCTAACGAAGCCTTTAACAGGGGTGATTGGAGGGGTACGGTGGCTAATGCGCAGCTTTCCGCGGAGAATGCGGCGAAAGCCGTAATTGCCGTGTATAGAGTGCCGAGCTGGTCACACGACCCATCCGGCGAATTGCAGGAATTGGTCGATAGAATGCCAAGAGAGCTTGCTGATTTAGTGATTGAGTTAGCAAACATAGCCAAGAGACTGGCGCCGGAGCATGGTAGGAGCACCTATGGCGAGCCCAGCATGGGGCTAACGCCGTGGGATATCTACACCCAGGGTGATGCCGAAAACGCGCTGGGCATGGCTAAAAGGGCGGTTGAGATAATGAAGATGATACTTAGAACGCTCGGCATCAACGTTGCTTAGTCTATCGAGGTGAACCTACCCAGCATTAGGGTTGATGCTAAGGCCAATGCCGCACTTATAGTTAATACGTAGCCCAACCCAACACCTAAGTCAT
Organism: Vulcanisaeta sp. EB80; assembly: GCF_002078205.2. Classification (NCBI taxonomy): domain Archaea; kingdom Thermoproteati; phylum Thermoproteota; class Thermoprotei; order Thermoproteales; family Thermoproteaceae; genus Vulcanisaeta; species Vulcanisaeta sp. EB80. Next base: position 511 of record NZ_LCWN02000096.1, on the reverse strand, counting down.
AACTAAAGATCGCAGCAACTATGGGTGGACCAACACCACCCAATAACCTGCCCAGGAAGAACGCGAAGTTTGACGCCGTGGCCCTAACCCTCATTGGATACAACTCACTAATCCACACCCCTAGGTATGCGAAGATTGAGGATGAGAAATAAGCCAGGACTACCGGTATAGTTACGTAACCTGGGTAGGACCTAGCCATCAAAAGAAGGGCTACTGATGATACGAGGGCTATTGTGCTAAGCACAGTTAGGGTTTCAGCCCTACCGTAGATATCGGATACGTAACCAGCAACCACGTAGGCTATGGCACCAACGAGCGGTAGCGCAACAAGCCAGTAACCAAGCCCTGGTGGTTTAATAGCACTAAGATACGTGGGTGCCAGACTAACAAGTGGTATCGTGTACAGAAATGCCGAGGACACCAATACCGTGCTAAGCACAGTAATAATGAGCAAGGAACCCCTAAACAACTCACCATAACCAACACTCCTCAAACCAATCCTACCTGCCGT
>NZ_LCWN02000006.1:0-55579 GCF_002078205.2 Vulcanisaeta sp. EB80 | reverse complement strand
ATCTCCCTATAAACATATGCCGAGGGTCTCCAGTACTGCTTCTTCGTGGAGTAATCAACATGCAACAAACCAAACCTCATCCTAAACCCAGACGCCCACTCATAATTATCAGTCAAGGACCAATGCAAGTAACCCCTAACATCCACACCATCACCCAACGCCCTATAGACCTGGTAGATGTGACTAACGAGGTAGTACGGCCTGAGGTAGTCCGCAGCATCGGCAATGCCATTCTCCGTGACGTAGATGGGTAGGTGATAGCGCCTCCAGTACTTAACCAACACATCATAGAGACCCTCAGGGTAGAACTCCCAACCGAACTGGCCTCCTCCCTTTTTGGGAGGTTTCCTCGCCCTGCCTTCATCGGCCCCTCCGGCTGGGTTCATGGGTTTGCCCCGGGCCAGCACTGCGGGGCTTTGTTCGCTGGCCTTGAATTCCTTGAGTATTGCATGTAGGTACTGTACGGTGGTGTATGGTATTATCGGGTTTGATTTGCCTTCGTACTCTCTCCAGCCCATCTTTTTTCTCAAGTCCCACCAAACACCCTTTGTCCACGCTTCTGGCGTTGTTTTCCACGTCATATTCATCACGGATGTATAATCCCTATGCACGTAATGCCCAAATGAGCATTGCAATGTATGCCAATCACCAGTGCCCTCAAGTCTCGTAAAATGAATTGGGCAAACCCTACTGTTCCTATAGGATGATACGTGGAATATCCTCGAACCCCTCTCCAAAGCCTTATCCTCCACAGCTCTCTCAATGTTCTTGAATGGTGTTTGCTTAATCCTATGCCTGAGCTCACCCTTGCTCACGCCATTAATCATCTCGTCTTGAGGATTCTCGCCAAGTTCCTCGGTTATGATTATTGCTGGTGTCTTTGTTAGTTCGTTGGCGATTTGCCTAACCCTACCAACCTTCCTAACCTCCTCACGCAACATCCTCACTTGCCTCCTAAACTCCCTCGTGTTCGTGACATTCAAGTATTTACCATTCGGTAACGCGAAGTGCGGTTTTAGTTTCTCAATGATTTTCCTCCTAATCCTCCCATACCTCCTGGCTAGTCTACCAAAATCAGTCCTAATCGAGTAAAGCTCAGGCATTAGGTACTGTCTATTCCAATCAGTCACCTTGCTTATGGTGGTTTTGATGTCGATCTTACCCACCGCAACGGTGTTCTCGTTGATGTCGAATGCTACCACGCTTTGTGGTACCTCTTGCCTCGGCTTTATCTCGAAGATGAAGACCGCATACCACCTGTTAGCCTTTCTCTTAACAACTAGCGTACTGGCTAGTTCTGCTTCTCCAGTTAGTACCCTCCACCAGTATTGCCAGAAGCGCTTGTGCGGCTTTATCCAAACCTCCCTCCTCCCGCCGAGCAGTGATAAGCTAAGCCTGACTGGGGCTATTGATTTAATGAACTGTTCATAGCCCCAAGCAGTTTCGTCAAACCTAATGGACACAGCCTTAATCTCGGGGTAGGGCTTTCTCGCCAAGCCCTTCCTCCTCCTCTCCATGAATGACTTGGCGATTTCAGATGCCTGCCTAATTGCTTGGATGATTAGGTGTGCGTGCAAACCTGGGTACTCACTCCTATACTTGCTGTAGAACAGCCTATGGAGCTGGGTTGCACTCGTAACATTATTCGCAACGGCATACATGGCAACCTCCCTAACAATACCGAGATACGCAGTCTCGACAGAACAAAGTAGCTTGTTGAGCTCCTTAGTAGTCTCAAGCTCGACAGCCACAGCCCTACGCAACATCCACAAGAAAAGCAGCAACCAGACTTAAAAACCACCCACGACAAGAAGGGACGAGGCTTGTCATTAGCACGCTATTACTATTGGGATCCTCATCACCAGGAACACCCATCTCAAACTGAAAACCAGCCTGAGACCAACCAAAACGAAAGAACTTAAGAAAGGCAACACCCATCGCCAATCAATAAAACAACTAATTTTTAAACATCAACATAAAAATTAAGGCCAGCAATGGGTCACGCAACGGCGACGGCGAAGTATTACATTTATTGAAAGCGACGGATTTGATTATAAAGAAACATTGAATTAACGTGGAGAAAAGGAGAATTACACTTGATGTGTTAATCCTGGAGCTGCCAACAATGATGCTTCCGATTGTGAAAATACGATTAAGGAAACAGTAAAGAATTATGGCTGGATATCTTAATTAATAATGCTGGAATTGAACCTTCTATTTAAAAACCCAAATAATTACTTACCAGTAAATAATTTCCTTTGGTTTTCTATGAGTATTTTATTTATTTGCTCCTCCGTTATTCCCTCGCTCCTTAACGTGGGTATCACTTTCTCGAATATCAATGTCATCGACCAATTAGGAACCAACTTTACAACCTCTTCGTGTGGATACCAGTCTATTGTTGGGCAATAATCATGTGATAGGAGTATTTGGTCTATCCATCCTCGCTTAATAAGTTCTATCAATGTTTTGGTTCTCTTTTCAAGTGGTAAGTATATATCGAGACCAAACCTATCTAGTCCTATGAATGCGCCGGTTTTGAGTATCTGCTCTATGAAGGATATGTCGTCCGTATCACCGACATGCCCTATAACTGTCCTCGCTAGATCAACACCTTCTTCTTTGAATATCCTAATTAGCTCAAGGCTTGATTTATTACCAACAAACGTATGCGTTATGATAGGCACGCCAGTCTTTATGTGCGCCTTAGCGGCAGCCCTTATCGCAAACTCCACATCCTTAGTGAGACCTGGTGCATCAATAACAGCCTTAACGAAGGCAGCCCTCACATTTGTGCCCTGTATACCAACGGTTATATCGTGAACAAATGCATCAACCAGACTATCAATACCCCTATTCTTGAAGTAGAAGGGTATCTCCGTGTATGTGTAAAATCCCGTACCCATGATTATATTAATACCCGTTGCCCTGGCAACCCTTTCATTAAACTTAACATCCCTACCAATACCAGCAACGGTAAGGTCAATAATGGTCCTAACGCCGTACCTCTTGGCAGCGTTCACCGCATCCACAGCCCGCCTAAACTCCTCATCTTCATTGTATAGATGGGGCCAATTCCAACGAACAACCTCCGTAATCAGTCTTAGATGCTCGTGAAATAACGTTACGCCCATCTCGTCAGGGCTTATCTCACCCGTAACGGTGGGTATTTTCGCCATACCATGACTCATCACGCACCACCAGCCTTCCTCTTCTTCTCCTGCTCTTGTAATAATCTCCAATCTATTTTACCTGTAGCTGTCTTGGGTAAGGATTCTACGAACTCTACGATCCTTGGGTATTCATAGGCTGACATTCTTTCCTTAGCCCATTGAATGATATCCTCAGCCTTAACCTTACCCCTGTACTCTGGCTTTAAAACTACGTACGCCTTAACCTCCTCACCAACCCTAGGATCTGGTATTGCCACAACAGCAACCTCTAGAATTGCTGGGTGCGTGTATAGTATATTCTCAACCCTATATGGCCACACCTTATAACCTGCCCTATTAATCATTCTCTTAATCCTATCCACATAGAAGAAGTAGGCCTCATCATCCATGTAAACAACATCCCCAGTTCTGAAGTACAACTTACCATCAATTATAACGAAGGCTTCCTTGGTCTCCTCAGGCTTCTTCCAATAACCCTTAAAGACATTAGGACCCCTAACCACAAGCTCTCCCGTCTTATTTTCAGGCAGTATTTCCCCCGTGTCGGGGTCTATCACAAGGGCATCGGTGCAGGGTTGTGGTATACCCAAGTCACTACCTATCTTAACCCTATGCGGTGGATTCACGTGCGTTTGGGAAAAGGTTTCCGTTAAGCCATAACCCGCAAGATAATCAAGCCCCGTCAATTCCTTAAACCTCTTGGCAACAGCCTCAGGCATTGGAGCGCCACCACCGCCAGCCAATGCTAATGATGAGAGATTTCTTTTTTCAATGCCTGGCATTGCGAGCAAATCAACTATCATTGTTGATATACTAGTCCAGTGAGTTATCCTATACTTTTCAATGGCATCTACGGCTGTTTCCCTATCCCAAGTTGTCAGTAATACCATTGTTGCGCCTATATACAATGGCACAAGTACAGAATGTACGAGACCTGTTACGTGAAATATTGGGAGCACTGTTAAAACAATAGCCGATGGTGCTGCATTATACCAAACGGCAGCGTTAAGAGGCGATGCCCACATGGTTGCGTGGGTGTGCATAACACCCTTCGGAATACCCGTGGTCCCCGAAGTATATGGTATTGCAGCAATATCCTCATACGTAACCTTAACGGATGGCGGATTTCCATTAAACGAAACAGCATTCCTCCAATTGATAACACCCTGCGGAACAGCTGGGTCTGTAAGCATTAATTGCGGTAATTTCAATTCAGGTTTTTCTGGCAAGTAATCACCATATCTACCAACGATCACGTACTTTAACGAGGGAACCTTATCCTTAATGCTAAGGAGTCTCAGTAATAACTGCGATAATGTAACTATAGCCTTGGCACCCGTTTCGTTCAGTATATACTCGAGTATGTCAGGTGCCGCCAATGGGTTTATTGGCACGGCAACGGCGTTTGCCCTGAGTATGCCAAATAAGGCAATTAACCAATGCGGGGTGTTTGGCATATATATCGCAACCCTATCTCCCTTCTCAATACCTAGATCACTTAGAAACGCCGAAAGACTAAGTATTGAGTTCCACAACTCAGAATACCTAATCCTAAAACCATAATAAATAACTGCATCCTTATCAGGATACCTACGCGCAGAGGTCTCAACCATATCGAAGAGAGGAACCTTGGGATAATCATTGGTCCTTAATATTCTAGGAGGCCAATACCTATACCAGGGTCTGTCGCCGGGTGATTCACATACATAATCCTTTTCAGGAATTACCTGAACCTCAACATCACCAACCTGTTTCGTAACCAACTCTATCTCACTTTTTATCTTACTCATAATGCTTATTTACTTATGTAAAAATTAATAAGTATAGCTAATAAATAAACTATATATAATGAACATTTAAAATAATTAAATCATTTTATAAACCGTATGGTTAGAACTCCTGAGGAATACCTCAATAGCCTACGTGACGGTAGGGTTATTTATTACAGGGGTAAGTTGGTGACCGATGTAACTACGCATGAAGTTTTACGGGTGGCCATCAATCACGCAATGGAACTATATAAGTGGCAAAGCGATCCCGAATTAAGGAGATATTTACTCTATGAAGATCCTCAATACGGAGCAATAAGTAGATTTTACAAGGTACCAAAAAGCCCAAGCGACTTAATTGAGAGATTCAAGCTAATATACAACACGACATTACTCGGTAAGGGCATGTTTAATATAATGAAGACAATAGGCTCAGACGCACTTTTCGGTTTAATGATAGCATCTAAACAACTCGACTCGTTAAGGGGTACGGATTACTATAGTAAGGTCATGAAGTACTACGAGTACGTTATTAAAAATGACGTAACAATAGCCGTAGCACAAACCGACGTTAAGGGCGACAGAATGCTAAGACCACACCAGCAAGCCGATCCGGACCTCTATGTCCACATTACCAGGAGAGAACCTGATGGTATAGTTGTTAGAGGGGCCAAGGTGCACACCACACAATCCATAGCCGCAAACGAACTAATAGTACTACCATATAGAAATATGGTTAAGGAGGACGCAGATTACGCTGTTGCATTTGCAATCCCGGTAAATACCAAGGGTATTACCCTAATACCAAGACCCCTTAGGGAAGTTGAAATAAACATGCTGGGTGATGAGTTCCCAATGGGTAAAACAAATGTTGAGGTTGAAACGCTAACCATATTTGATGATGTAAAGGTACCAAATGAGAGGGTGTTCTTGGCTGGTGAGTACGAGTTCGCCGCAGCATATGGGTTAACCTTCGCGCTATACCATAGATTCACAGCAATATCATACAGAGCCGCCCTGGCAGACATAGTACTAGGTTACGCCAAATTATTCGCCGAGTATAACAATATCGAGGGGGCGTCACACATTAGGAGGGATATTGTAGATATAATAACGTATAAGGAATACCTAGTGTCAAGCGCCATAGCAGCGGCCGAGAAATGCATTAAAGATAACACCACCGGCATATGTATACCAAACCCAATATACACAAACGTCGGAAAACTAACAGCCAACTCCAAGTACCTAGACGCAGTCAAGGACATGATCGACGTCGCCGGCGGCCTCCTAGCCGACATACCATCAACAAGCGAACTAAGCAACCCAACCGAAGAAAAGTACATGGTCAAATACCTAGTCGGTAAGAAGGGCACAGACGCGAGAACTAGGATAAGGCTGTTCCAAGTAGCCCGTGAATTCCTATCAGCCCTCGGTGCATTACTATCCGTAGGGATGATACACGCAGAAGGATCAATAGAAGCAAGCGTAATAGAGCTCTACAGATCATACAACTATGATATAAGCAAAACAGCAGCACTCCTGAACGCAGACATGGCGAAGACGGATGACATAAAGAAATTACTTGAATGGTGGTGAGAAACTAAATCAACACAGGCCCCTCCCTCTTAAATTCATTCTCGCTAACAGGTCTCGCTACATAGTCTCTCTAGCAGGAAAACCAAACCCAGTTACTAAACTCAAAGAAGCATACGAATTCGGTTTAAATAAGGCAAGAAGATCGATAATTAATGAACCCACCAAACCAACACTACATAAAGAAATTCATACACTACGCAGCCCTAGGCACACCAAAAATAGACATAGAAAAATGGAGACTGAGGATCACAGGCGAGGTGGAGAGACCCATCGAGCTGACATACAACGAGCTACTATCAATGATCAACGTGAGGTATGTCAGGGATTTCCACTGCGTAACGGGTTGGTCGGTCAAGGACGTGGAGTGGGAAGGCGTCAAGATCAAAGACCTGGCTAAGATGGCCGGCGTGAAGGACACGGCAGAGTGGGTCATATTTCAATCCGCAGACGGATATGACAGCATCGTACCCATAGAGGATGCGATGAGCGAAGACGCAATAATAGCACTAAGAATGAACGGAAAACCACTCGACATCAAGTCAGGATACCCAGCAAGACCACTCATACCACACCTCTACGGCTGGAAAAGCGCCAAATGGCTAACCACCATAGAATTCGCAAAACAATACAGAGACGGATACTGGGAAGCCATGGGATACCACGAAAGAGGCAACGCATACCTAGAAGAAAGATTCAAAGGCACAGGAGGAACCCACACAGGAAAAACAAGGAGAGTCATAGACTAAGCAAACCATTACCATGGATTAATACCACTAGCTAAAACTCTCGTTATTACTGGAGTACTAAATCCATGGCATATACTGCTTTCCAATGGGCAGGTTGTTGATCTATTTGAAATTCTAAACACGGTTACCAAGACGACGAACATTGAATCAGTAACAAAGGGAGGTAAGGTCGAGTTTGGCATTCCCGTAATAAGTGGAGCTTATGGTCGTGAGAAGGCAGAACAGGTAATTACGGAGACCACACCAAGCAGAGTCCCAATATGCTTTGAAACATATTCCTCATGGATTAAATGCATGGGTAAGGGCCTATTCATTCGGCTATGGGACTACGAAATAAGGCTCAATAGGGATGGGAACGCGACGGTGACTGAGGAGGAGGTGAGGGGCATGGCCAGGAAGATTAAGGATTTATTAGAGAAACTTGGTATTAAATGCAAGGATGAACCCCAACATTATCTTCAACTAATCGGGTTTAAAGCCAATTAACAACACCACACAACCAATGCCAGAAAGCCAGGGTAGCCCCCAAAACACCAAAGAAGCCCCACCAAAAAGAGACAACAAAAACCCGAAAGCCAGGCATAAATTGAGCTCCGAGGATTGTTTACGGAGTTACTTAACGGGCATCCCAGAAAAGAGCTGGAAAGCCCCATCATTAAGCTCGGTAAAATATGCCTTAAAACCATATAAACTACCAATGGTCACCCTTCTATTGCTTTCTGCTATTTATATTATCACGATCCTTTTTCCTAAATTAATACCAATAACATTAATAATAATAGCTTTACTTGCAATTATACTTGTGATCACGATCGCAATTACATCTATTAAGTATGCAATTAAATATGCAATTGAATACATCATTCTAATATTTAGATTTAGGAGGTTAGTTAGGATACTACCAGCCCTGATCGACGAACTTAAAGGCAAACTCCCCAAGGATATTGAGGAGGACGCCCAGAAATACATCCAGAATTACCCATGCATGGAACGCTTCAGAGGTAATGCCGCTAAGGCGCTTAGTAGGATTAGCCAAAGTATCTTCATCCTAATGTGGCTTGATTCAATCTTATTATCATCAGTGCCATTTTTAGTAATATTATTTTTAATACCAATTCTAATAATTCTACATTATCTACATTATCTATTAGGATTAAAGATACCATCGACATCGATATTGATATCGATATTGATAACAGGCATTAAAAGTGCAATTACCAAGACTGTTGTTGATGTCGCCTTATGGGTTCTCGGCACCATCCTCTCCATAGTCATAGGCCTCTTCCTCTTCAGCAACCAGGCCAGGTTTGATGTAAATACCCTGCGTTTCGTCTACGACGTGAAGTTTACGGTTCTTGAGTGGTTCGTAGTCGCGGTGTTTCTGATCATAATATCTCTGATCATAATATCAGTGAAGGTACCGCCGATCATAGCCATCATTATCACGGTACCCGTAATCACTGCATTGATCATAAGCATCACCGTTTACGTAATACTGGCCTCCGCAGTACTCGACTACATGCAACTAGCAAGAAACAACCAAGGAGAAAACTAAAGCCCGTAGAGTTAAGGCTTCGGGGCTAGGACTCATGTTTAGATTATTGCAAGGTGTGTCGTTAGTCCGAGGGTTAATGAGCTCGATTAATCCATTATTCATTATTACTGTTGTGATGTTTAAGATTTTAATTTTAGACGTTATGAACGTATTTTTAAGTAAAACGCACTAGTTGACACTGGACTCTCCGTATTATCAATCAAAGGCGTGCCTCCAGGCCTTCGGGCATATCCCATACGACCTGACGGGACTCATCTTTACAACACGTAGAAACTACATCTCTTCAAGAAGTTTCGAACCACCAGCACTACTCCGCTGCTTACCCTGCTTCTTAGCAGGTGGGCATGAGCACTCATAGTGGTACTGAATAGCCCATAACGTAGATGCATAGGGGATGGCGCCAAAAATAGCGGCAAGAATTAACAATAATGCATAAGAGGAAGCGATGGAGTTCATTAAAGAGCCTATGTTTGTGTTAGAAACAATGGCGAAGCAGGTACTTGGTAAGAAGACATTGGCTATCATAAAAACCATCAATGCAAAGAAAGGTGCCGCTATGATACTTGCAACGAGAGGACCCACAAAGGGTCCGCGAGCCATATTCTCACGGGAAGCCGTATCCTCACGGGATACGAAAAATTCAACAATAATCACCAAGAACGTAGTAACAATCATCAAAACAAGCGAGATGTACTCGGAAGTAATGAGGAAAATAAGCGAGAAGTAAATGATTAAACTAAAGGTAACCATATAAAGTAAAAACCATCTAAAAAAGTGAACCAAGAAGAACTGATTCAACACGTTAATGCATAAATCGTTCTTAACATCATTCTTAACATCATTATTATCGCATACGAGTCTCCTTGATAGGAAATAATTAGCTATAAGTGAAGGGGAGAAAGAAAGTATGAGGTAAAGCCCTATGAAGCCCACTACAGAGGTAGAAGCAACGGATATTCCCGAAAATTCTTGTGCATAATTTGTAAGGTTACGTATCCACTCTATTGTTACATTGATCGTAGTTTCATTAAATGGTATATTCATTTGATTGAACTCTTGTACAAGTATTTCACGGATCTCGGTTACGTTCGCGAAATTAATCCAAAACCAGTAATAATTAATTCCATAACAATGCTGAAGCCAGTACGCTGAGGGAAAAATCTTTATTAGAAATGAGCCAAGTATGAAAATAGGAAAAATAACGAATCTTGATTGAAAGAAAATTATAACGAAAGAAGCAAAGTAAAGTAACAATACTATTATTATTAATATAATTCTCCTTATTTTTTGCGTTATGTGAATCACTTTTTTATTTTTTATCTTTCGTATTATAAAAATCGTTTCATAAATAGCGAGCGAAAACTCGGAAATCACAATTAAAACCATTATTATTACTAATTTCTGAGGTAAATATAGGAAAATCTCTATTGTCAAATAAGTAAAATAAACCGAAGACGCCAGTAGTATGAGTAATAGCACAAGTACGTCCCAATTTCTTCTGATCCATGACCTAAATCCCAAAATGTTTTCTCGATTTCCTACTTTGCCTTGCTCTGCCACGTTGTTTCTTCCCTTTACTTGCTTTTTGTGGGTTTTGATTATTTATTCTAGGCCTTCATGGGTCTGGCTTGTTCCTCGGTGTTTCTGTGCCTTACTCGTGGTTGCGAGTTTGTGGTATATCACTAATAGTGTTACTGTGGGTATTAGTCCTGCTATGTGTGTTGTTGGTATTGGTGGTTTGAATAGGAGCTCGGCGGCTAGGTAGGCAGCCACCAACGCAGGCATGGCGATTGCAGTGATCACGGCACCCACGTACACCCTAGCGAGCGTATTCCTCGAAACCACCAACCGCCTGGGCAAGTCCCGCGTGGACATTATGGCGACGTAAACGGTTGCCGCAAACACGTACTCCGTGTATATCGATGTGCCAATGCTCGGTTTACCACCACCAACCCAGGCAATGAGCGATGTCATGTACGACGCAACAAATGCTAAGGCGAAGGATTGAATTAAAAACGACTCACTAAGGACTACCCTACCCAACACGTACTCCGATGTCCACAGTGCAATTATGACCTCTGTGGCGAGTATTGCCGTGGGCACGACCACGGACTCAATGAAGTAGAGCCAGGGTGGGTAGTGGAACATCAATGCCTCGTAGGCATTGAATGGCGAGGTTAGGTAGATGATTAGCATGGGCATGTTGAGGACCGGCTTAAGCCCGGTGGTGTTCACCGACGCCCAGTAGGCAATGAGCGGTTTCGGTACTATGGCTAGCGAAGCCCAGTAAAGGGCGGTGTAGGTCAGCAACACGGCGAGTAGGGAAGCAACAACAAACCCAAGACGCACTGCAGCAAATAATCCATTTGATTTAAATAATTTAATTACAATTCCTCAGCAATGGATTTGCCATTGCTTAAATTAATTAGGCGATACTTGCCTAAGCGGTGTTTATGGCGTTTGCTTTGGCCTTACTACTGTATAGCGATTGGGCTTGCGTTAATTGGTTCCGTATTCACACTCCCTAATTTTATGATCGTTATTATAAATCCAAATATTTCAGGGGTATTATTATTTATGTTAGTTTTGTCATGGCTTTTCTATGTACAGTTTCTCGTGAATCTCATGGATAAGATTGACTTTGAGAGGGATACATGCCTTATGGATGGGAATAACTTCCGTGATTTCATGCTATTAGTTTCGTCATACCTAATATTATCATTATGGGGTTTGTTGAATATTCTGTTTTATCAAGTGTTGAAAAATATAGGAGTGAATACGTTGTTTACTCTTTATTCCATGTTGTTTACCGCGATATTATCCTCGATCTCGATCATGTTTACTCTGGGTAATTGGGTTATATCGAGGCGTGATAGGGGGAATGGGAGGCTCATAGCCATTATTAAGGCTACTAGGAGGGCTTTACTTTTCATATTCGTCGCCGTATTCCTCTCCCTACTATCAGTAGCAGACCTCCTCGTGACGCGGCAAACACCCTTCGCCACATGTTTCTTAGCCATATCCCTCGGCTTAACCATAACCATGGCGCAGACCCTAGTTATAATGCACGCACTAATGGACGCACTCAGCAGATCCGCGAATTCCGAAGGCGAAGCTAGGGATCAGGGAGCTAAAGAAGGGACGGAAAGCGCCTCGAAGTCTCAGTCCTAGTGTCTTTATAAGGAGTGAATAAAGTTGTGATTGAAAATCTAAAATAGGAAATTGAATAAGCAGTGTACGTACTTCTTCCTGTGGTGTCTCTGTGTGTTGGTTGTATGTTTTATGGTTTTTTCTGGTTCATGTATCCTTTAATTTTATAAGAGGTTCATATTGTGGTATGGTGTGATAAGAATTTTAACTAGAGATGATGATATACCATCAATTCTAATTAAGGAAGTTCACAACTTATTCAAAACCAGAGGATTCGAGGTCGACATAGCAACAGCATTCGTAAACAGTAACGGATTAATGATCATAAAGGACCCATTAACCAATAGCGACAAGTCCTACCTAGTCACCAGCAACATCACGAAGAAGGCGTATAACTGGTTAGTAAATCACAGGATAGAACCTAGACTCTACGACGATTTACACGCAAAGCTATACATAATGCACAACAATAATGCCTACATAGCACTAATAGGCTCCTCAAACCTAACGAAGAGAGGACTCACGGTTAATTTCGAGGTTGACGTAATGCTCAAGGGCGAGGTAACGGATAGCTATTACGAGCAGTTGCTCAAGATATTCAACACAATATGGAACGCATCAAGACCAATAACGCAAAACGACCTAGCACTCCTCCAATCAATAAATAAAAACGTTAAAGTAACCATAACTAGGAACGAAATAATACACATCGAACACCAAGCACTCAAACTACTAGGCATAAATAAGGACGCATTGATTAAATGCAAGAGCACAGATAAGGAAGATAGAAAACAATGCATAAACACAATCTACAACAAACTAAGGAGACTCACCCAAGGCAACACACTCCCAGAACAAGCATTTAGAACAGAAATAAGCAAGAACGCACATATTGAGAAACTAGGCAAATTATGCCATGAAGCCCCATCCGAATGGTTCCTTGGGATACCCTGTATAATGATCTATACAGCTTACGAACTAGGCCTTGAGAAGAGGACATACAATAGCGGTATAAGCTTTTACGAAGACGTGCTTGAGGAATCCCTCAATAAGACTAGAAAGATTAAGGAGATTGAAAATGCAACCAATTTCATAGAACAAGAACTAGCTAAAATTAAAAACGATAAAGAATATAAGGAACAAATTATCCATCCCTAAAGGCTTACAATAACCTCAATAATCACAGCATATTTAACCGCAATGTTGCCTATTTGTTTTGAATCAATTTACTTTTAGCCCTTATATTATCTTACTTTATTATCCTGCCTTATTTGTTTGCGCTTTTTATTTTATTAAATTGAGAATATGCTAAGGGACACTTTTAAATATTGGCTTAGATGTACGTAGAATTAGCATGAAATACTATGTGTTTCAGGGTGATGCCGTTAATGTGGCATCTTCATTAATTAAGTTTAGGGAGGGCAAAAGTGGATACTTCATATGGGGTTTTCATGGAAATGATAAGAGGTTGGAGAGAGATTATTGTGATATTGATAGGGGTGATTACGCCTTTCTTTATGTAACGAGACCCGTTAGTGCGATGGTGCTTGGGGGCTTTGTTCGTGAAAAATACGTTAGTAATGAAAGATTCTGGCCTATAGATTATGAGAAGAATGATTATCGTGATTATTGGCCGCTTAGGGTGAAAATAGAGGTTGAGTATTTATGCGTGGAGAAGAATAATACCCAGGTATGGGATAACATTGAGGGATGTGCTGGTGGAAGTAGAGAAAAATGCGAGGCTTGGGGCCAATATTACCAGAATTTCAGGAAAGATTTGCCATACAAACCATTTTCCGGCTCAATAAAGCCCATAGATGAGAATACATATAATGAATTGCATAGGTTCCTTGAAGAGAGGTGCATTAAGATTGGCGGTGGAAGTGCAGGCTCAGTGGGTGAAGTTAGTTGTGTGGATTTATTGGAGACGTTTAATAGGTTAGTTAATGGGTCTGATCCTTACGGTCACCTTAAGGCTCTTATGCTTATTCACCTGGTGGCTGGTAAGAATGTTATTGTGATTGGTCCTCCTGGCTCTGGTAAGACGACCATGGTTAAGAGGTTCTGCGATGATGTTGGAGTTAAGTATGACCTGTACACGGGTAATCCCGAGTGGACTTCGTTCGATACGATTGGTGGTGTTACCGTGAGAGGTGAGTTCAGACCTGGTTTTGTAACTAATGCGATAATTAGGTCCTGGCGTGAGATTAGGAGTTTCGGGCGTCCTGTATTTCTGATCATTGATGAGTTAAACAGAGCTAATGTTGACTTGGCCTTTGTACAGTTTTTCACATTGCTTGATGTTGAGCATAGGCGTGATACACCGTTATTGAGAGGCGATGAATTGCCGGAGCGGTTCAAGGATGTTTTGATTGAAGATGGGTTGTTTGTGCCTTTCTCGTTTAGGGTTCTTGCCACCATGAATAGTTACGATAGGGCATTATTGTTTAAGCTGGGCTATGCATTACTTAGGAGGTTCGCCATAGTAGAAATGAGGAGAGATTTGAAATTCGAGGAGGGTTCGAATAATATAAATAAAATAAGGGAGTTTATAAATGAAAAGAAATTTAATCCTAATTGCGACCTTAAGGAAAGTATCAACAGGCAAATTATTGAAAATAGCCTTAAGCTATCTCGGGAGGGTCAAGGGGATTTTGCAGTAATTGATCGGACGATTCATTCGACATTGAAGGATAAGTCGCTTGATGATGTATTGAAGGTGGGCGATCTCGATCTGTATGATTTATTGTTAAGTATTGTGTGCATAATCAATAATAGATTGCACGATTTTGGTGTGGAGGTTACCGAGGGCCCTGCCTCTGACGCCATCAAGTTTCTTGTTGCGGCTTTACTACTCGATGGGGATTGGGCGCTTAAGCACGTTGTTTCGTTAATTGATGAAGCTATAGCATCATATGTTATACCTCAATTAGGTGTTTTGGTTAATAGGGTTAGGGCTGAGAAGATGGGTATTGAGGTGATTGAGGGTAAGGGTGAAAAGATAAGCGATGCATTAAACGCGCTATCTAAAGAATTCAGGGATATGGGCTTGAGAAGGACGTCAGAATTGTTTGAGAGGTTGGCTAGGGGTGAGGATGTTCCGTGAAGGGTTGAGGTTATGATCTCGGTGGCCCTAGATGAAGATAAACGTTACAGCCTGAATGACCTTAGAAGTATGTTTCAAAGTCAAAATATTAGCAGGGAGTGCGTAAAGCCTGTATACGACGAGTTTAAGAACTCCATCATCAATATTGAACCAGTAATTGAATATATAAGGGAGAGGTTTAGGATAGAGTCTCCCCCTCCATTAGTAGTTAATGATCATGTGCATGTAGGGCAGTGGATTATCCCATTTAAGTGGAAGTGCGACCAACACGAGATCCTTATCATTACTAAACCCAAGGTCGGTTGGGACGGCTTTAATAAGATGGTTCAGGAAGTCGTACAACTCCTCGAAACCCTGCGTAATCTCGAGCTCGTAGCCTTTGGCTTAAGAAATCTATTACCCAATATTGAGGATTACGTGATAGATCTGCTATACAGCCCATTAGTCATTAAGTATACCGAGGCGGCCCTCTCCGAACCTTTACCAGGGATTATTGAGTACAGGCTAATAATTAGTCAGGGACAATTTGGGAAGGTTGATGTAGCTAGGACCGCCGCGTTGCGATTAATGGGCAAACCGTTGATTGCATCTAAAAAGGCTACTCTTATCCATGCCTTACCGCCAATAATAATGTTGGTGAGGTTTCATTACAAACTTCTTACTAGGTTGATGAGACTCAGGGAATTATTAAGTGGTGTGGAGGATACCGATTTGCGGGGGTTAATAAGTAGTATAACATCGATTAGTAGAATTGATGAATTGATAAGAAGCCATAGGGCCATCTTAAGCATTGAGCCATTAGCAATGTATATAGATCACGCGCTGAGAGTAGGCATTGACGATGAAGAAATAATAAGTGAGACCGAGAGATTTAGTGGTGGTAATACGTGGCTTAGAACCCTTGCCGAGTTGTATAGGGCGTACATTGCTAGGTTGGCTGGGATTAAGTCGTTGTCGTGGGGTTCCGTCTTATTGGTACCTACGAGTAAGGTGTTTGAGCTTTGGGTATTGAGCCTATTACTTAGGGCATTCGATGTAAATGCTAACAATATCGAAATTTTGCATTCCGAGCCCGGCGGTGTATCAATAGGGCTGGGAAATGGAAATAATGTTAGGATCCACTACAACATAACCCATCGCAATGATTTGATAAGGCAATTAACGAATCAAAAGATTCTAAGGAGGGATGGCCTTAGGCCGGATTACGTAATTGAGCTTGGTCGGACAAGGCTTGTGGTTGATGCTAAATATAAATTTAAATTGGATATGAGCGATGTTGAGAGGATGATGGCGTACATTGTCGGGATCGCGCCGCAACTAAGTAGTGACGTAAAAGCGATTGGTATGTTTATAATGCTATCAAACAATGATGAACCAAAAATATATAGGTTCATTAGCCGAGGTGGATTGTTGGGAGAGGTTGAGTTATGGGTTATTAAAGTCAAACCTGGAAACCCTGACAAAAGCGTTGCCAGTTTAAAAGTTGCTTTTCATGAGGTAATCTCAAGATCCTTAGAGACGCACCTCAACGCCTTCACTAAACCATTCCTTATGTAAATTTCTGATTATGGCAATGCTAACGGTGACATCAGGATTTTATTAATAAAAATTATTAATGAGTTAAGTAGCAATGCAGTTAAACACTGCGTGATTAGGTTCGACGATGTATTTAGCAAGGCGGAACCAATTTGCGTAGATAATGAAGACTAGCCCTGGAAAGCATGCCAAGCATACTAAGGAGATCCTATGCTTTAAGTTACCGCATTATAAATAACACAGGCACGCCTTAACTCTACCATCAGAGACTTAGCAAAACGCGAGGCATTCACCGGGGATATAGGCAAACTATGTGGCGAAGTACCTTCCGAGTGGTTCCTGGGCGTGCCATGCATAATGCTTTACGTAGCTTACCAACTAGGTAGTGGTGGGAGGAGCTATAGAACAGGCATTAGCTTCTACGAAGACGTACTAACAAACTCACTAAACCTAGCCAGAAAAAGAAGAGGCGTGAAGAACGACGTAATAAACTTCATAATGCAGGAATTAGGTAGGGTTCAGAACGATAGAGAGTACAGAGGGCAGGTAATTGAACGAAAAATAGGCGCCGCAACACTACCACTAACCCTAGCCCTACTAAGAAACTGCAACATAACAGGCATATTCAAGAGAAACAGATACGAAAGAAAAATAACATGCTAACACCCCACAGAAACCCACAACCTACCCACTCCCTTTAGGGAGATTCATACTTGGCTTGCCATTTTGCATACCTTTGCTGTCCATTCTTCCTTCTACTCCCTTTAGGGAGATTCCACTATTCGCCGGTTCGTACAGACCTAAAGACACAAAAGCCTTCTACTCCCTTTAGGGAGATTCAGGTGAACGGTAGGTACATGTGTGTGGATCCCAAGCAGTGTTGGGATCCTTCTACTCCCTTTAGGGAGATTCTGGTGCTTGGACTGAGTACACGCCACCTGGGCTTGAAAAGTGGTTGTCCTTCTACTCCCTTTAGGGAGATTCCACATTAAGCACTGTATCACCCGACGCCCAAATACAATTGCTAATCAACCTTCTACTCCCTTTAGGGAGATTCTGGAGGCACTTCTGTGGGTCTGGGCATTGGACTGTTATCGCACGCCTTCTACTCCCTTTAGGGAGATTCCAACTGCCTGTCTAAGTACGATCAGAATTGTTTGGGTATTGCGTCCTTCTACTCCCTTTAGGGAGATTCCTTTGCATTTCCCTCATACGTTGTAACGGTTAGTGGCTTCTCCCTCCTTCTACTCCCTTTAGGGAGATTCGTTATGTTAGGGCATTGTTGGAATTAACAAGTCAATCAACGTGTAACTGCCTTCTACTCCCTTTAGGGAGATTCCTGGCCCCAACCATCACAAACCACCCCTCACGTTCTTCGTGATCCTTCTACTCCCTTTAGGGAGATTCACAATTGGAATCATGGCTTGCACAGCAATTACAATCGTTCGGTAATCCTTCTACTCCCTTTAGGGAGATTCCGAGTCATTAATTTATAAATTTCCTTATAAGCTTTTCCATACCCGTTTACGGACCTTCATCAGAGGGTTTATCCGCTTAATCGTGTTACGACTCGTTAAGCCTCTAACGGTCTGACGATCACGATACTCGTAAGTCTCTAACGAACAATTCAATTCCTCAATATCGTAGAGCCTCTGACGGTAGTTTTGCGTTCAGTTTTTCTAAATGATGTCGTTATTAATGACGTAGTTATGTGATGTTTAGGCTATTTGTGTGAATTTCACTAGGATTAATCAAAAACGTTGCTTTTTGCGTTGTTTGTGAGTTAAGTGAAAATAATAGGTATAGTTTGAGGTTTTAGAATCCAGCTAGGTACTTGGTTCTTTGGAAGGGCTTAGTCTGGGCAGTTTTTACTATAATAGCACGCCTTACACTTGGCCTTGTTCGTTGTTTTCGTGGGCATTCTTTGTTCTTCTAGGTGCCTTCTTAGTTCCATGATTAACTTCACAACTTGGGTTCTTAGGTTGGGTGTGACTTTAATGGCAATTGCTTTGCCCTGTTCTGGGTTTACGATTATTACGCCGTCCACCGTCATCTTCATGGTTTCCTCAACAGCCAATGCGTAGGCCGCGGCCTGTATTAATACGTGATTATACCTCGTGAACAATCCCCTCCTACTCACGGTTGAGATTTTAGACTCAATAATGAATGCGTGGCCCCTCTTAATCAGCACGGCATCCACTCTACCCACTATACCGAGTTTTCTAGACTTAACGGGGACCTCGGTGATTATCTCACCATCAAACCCACTACTCCTCAGGATCTCCTGAAGCTTCTCAGTGCTTGCCTTATCCTTTGCGTACCTCATGGACTCCGTCGGTGGTTCCCACATGGTTAATGCCTTTAGGTATGCCTGCCTTGGGCAGTACGCATATTCCTTAACGAGGATTATTGGTATGTAGTCCATTTAAATCACCAGTGGTTCATTGGGTATGTTTAGTTGTGCCGTGCCTAACTTTATTGCGCTGCTCAGGGTTTGGTTGTCCACCACGAGTATTACCACGGAATCCTCCCTACCCATCAACCTACTTATCGCCCTAGCGGCATCCTTCGCTAGAGCTCTCCCGCCCCTTGCGACGTATAAACTCCTCTGCACTCTCACGAAGCCCATGGACTTGAGCCTATTCATTATCTCAATCCTCCTCCTGTCATCGGTTATGTCGTAGGATACAATGACGAACATCTAGAACACCCAGGTGAAGCACTTGTAATCGCTTATGGAGCCCTCCCTAATTATTGATGCGAGGTACCAAGTCTCATGTTTTATATGTTCAATTAAGGGGGCCTTTCTACGTGTCCTTTGGCTCACGTACTCCCTATCTAGGTTATTAAGCACGAGTTTCGCAATAACCCTCCTACTATCGTAATCGAGGAGCCCATTGATCAGCTTAATACCTAAACCATCAATGCCCATGACCAAGGGCTTATCAACAGCAATTGGCCTAAAGGGTTCGACAAAGTCGAAGACCAGGGATGGCTTACCGCTCTTTAAACTATGTAATACACCGAGGTATGGGTCGAGACCAGCCATGAGTAGATACTTCTCGGCCGCTGAGTAGAGAATTCCATAACCGTAATTGAGGGCAACGTTCATGGAATCTACAGAGTCAGGGTTTCTACCATGGAACCCGAGGTTTTGCGGTAGGAATACTGCTATGGCGTCCCAGTACTTGTTTGCGGCTTGAGCCTCAACACTCATTATTGCGTCTGTGGTTAAGTCCTGGATTTTAGCATTCATCAACTGTGCAGCCATTGACGAGAGCATGTATGAGACCTCGTTAAGCGAGGTCTCACTGCGATTCCTAGCCAAGTACCTAACTAACCTGGCTTGGTTCTCAATCTTGCAACCAACGATCCTCCTAGCCAACTCAAGCCTAACCTCCTTACTTAGGAACAGTTCGTACTGCCTAACCCTAGTGAGCACAGTCTTATTAACGACAGGTGGGAAGAGCATCGCGATTGGGTGGCCCATTGGGTCCAGGAAGGTCACATTGATCCCCCTGGATGCAAGCAGCCTAATTGCCTTTGACGATATCGAAACTCTCGATGAGGCTATGATTACGGACTCGATATTGGGTGGTGCAACCCCAACCTTACCATCCCTACCAACAATTATCACAGAGCCTTTCCTAACGCCAATCCTCGTCCCAGGCTCGACTACATATAACACCTCAACCATGGCAAACACCGTAGAATGGACACGTCTTCGGGCAATTACCAGCCACGCCTGGGTCATCGCCATGCTCAATTATCCTAGCAACGTAATCCCTAAGGTCAAGAACAGCCCTCCTCAACCCATCATCAACCCTAACAACCCTCCACACAAACCTAACACCACCATTAACGCCTATGTGAAGCACAACACCAATATCCACCGGATGCCCAACCCAAGCCTCAACAGCGAGCGCGTAAGCAGCGATCGCCAGATCCTTCCTACCCATTGACGAATCGTCATTACCCGGCAACGAACTCACAATCTCAACAGGTATAAAACCAACGAGAAGGTCAGGCCTCACGAAGTCGGAGAATCCAATTAACGCACCAGGTATCAACGGCTCGACACTAACCGGCACACCCTCCTCACGCACCTGCAACGCCAAACCCACAGCTTTCATGAAAACCTCATACAACGCATCCCTATGCCTAGCACCAACATCACCATAATCATTAATTACTTTGTTAAATAATGAATCAAGCTCGGAAAACGAGGAGAAGCCGTACCTAAACGGAGCCAGAAAGACCTCATGAACAAGCCTACCAAAGACCAAGATATCGCTACTCGAAATGTTTACCTTAGCGACACGCCTAAGGTAAACATCACGCTTTGTGGAACAGGGTGACGTAACCTCGGAAACACTAGGTCTAACACCATGCCTAGGCGCAACAGCATCCCTAAACCAACCCCTAACCTCCGCATACGAACCACCCTCCATCGTAACCCTCACATAATCCCAAACCCACCTAGGCAAGACCATACAAAACAATGAAGGCAAGCAAACTTTTATTCTCAATCTAGATAAACAAATCAATAAATTGAGAAGAAAATCAAAAGAATGAGAACAAACTACAGGGGCTTAACATCGCGGTGAACGATCTTAATGAAACCGAAGCCGAGGGCCCTATTCTTACCAACACCGAAGAACTCCGCAACATTGAGCAAGGCATTGAACAAACCAACATTCTCCGTGTAAGTCACGTACTCCGCAACACCGCGGAAAGCCGGCATAACCCTACCACCACCCAAACCAACCCTCAACCTCCTAACCCTAAAACCAACAACCTCCGTATTAAACACAACATCCCTAACAAAACCCTTAACATCAACATTATTAATCACACCACCAAGCCAATCACCACCCCTATCAAAAACAACCTCACTACCACGAACAAGACCAACCAAGGAACGAGCAGCCGAAGACAAAAACCTAGCAGGACTCGGCCAAGTTATGTAACGACTCCTGAAGGTGAAAACAGTGGGCCAGAACTCAACACCCCAATTAACAACAGCCCTACCGCCAACATCGTTATTAAGCTTAAGCTCATGAACCTCTACACCAAAAACCCTAACAACCTCACCACTACTAAGCACATACATATCACGAACAAAGGCATTAACCACCCTACCACAATCAACCAAACCACACACAAACGAAACCCTAAACCAATAAGCAGAACCAGGGACAAGCCTATTCACAACACGACCACCAACATCGAATATGGGACTAACCGAGAAAGGCTTCACAGCACCATGAGGAACCCTGACACCAACACCCTCAAGAACCTCACCAACAAGCCTACTAAGAAACCGACCACACCAAGAACCAAAAACAACCTCCCAATCAACGCCAAACCTAACAACCAAACCAACACCAAGCACTATAGTCACCGTATATTTCTGTTTTTATTAGCTACCGTACCATCTGCCTCGTTCAACAAACCGGCTATTGCCATTATTGCCGGCTTATGTGGATAGAATACATTACTGAGTAAGAAATTCTTGAGTTCTTTATCTAAAAATATTTCGATTTCAAATTTACTTAATTTATTTTTTAATTCGTGCATTATTTTCTTGCCAAGATCACTTTGTACATGAGTAAGCCCATAGTTAATAACCTCGTTTAATTGATCAATACAATCTTTATATACATCAATCCTCTCCTTTTTCATGTTTATAATATAATGAGCGTGCTTGTAAGGATCAGCCTGTGCATAATGATGAAGAAGTATTGGAAACGTCAATAAATCAAGAAAAAGATTTTCAATGCCGTCTTTCTTAATTAGCTTAAACGCGATATTGCGTATTGCGGTTGCTGAGAGAACTTCATGTCTGCTAAAGCCATGGCTTGGCATTTCCTGGTATTGTTTATCTACCTTACCTAGATCATGAAGTAAACCAGCTAGTAAGATCGCATCGTGCACCAAGTCCTTACTCGCACCAAGCCTTGCACTGATTGTATTAATGACGGAGTTCGTAAGGTATGCCGAGTCTTTAAATATATATTCAGCAATGTCTATTGAGTGCCTACTAAACTCTTCAGGCTTTTCCTCATTCTTCATTGGATAATATGCATAACAAGTCATAGAGTCTCACCGAGACAATTCTCTCTCAAAATTATGATAGGGCCTGCCTTGTATTTTTTGATAAAACTGCTGTATGATTTCTCATCCCCATTAATAAAGCCCCTTATTAAGTCGTTATCGTTAACTTGCTCCCTGAATATCTCATCACGCCTTACCTTAATATAGCCCAACCCTTCTACGCACTTACTTATTCTTTGAAGATTTCCGAGATCGCTTGTGAATGAATCAAGGATTATATTTTCATAAGCATCGCTAATAAAGTTTGACAAACCTTTTGTATAAACCTCAACAATAGGTTCCCTAACAAGTGAAAAGTCCTTACTCTCGAAGAACGCGTCCAAGATGTTACTAGGTATAAATACGAAGTTAAATATGTTCCATAACTGTTGCTGGTACTTCCTATCTAATTCGATTGGCTTGATAAAAACGTCCTTCATCAATTCCTCATATCCAATACACCCATCCAAATCAAACGGTACTCGCCAACAAATATTACTATTCCTCCTCAAATAATCCACTAAATTCCTATTGTTCTTTTCGAAACCATCTACTAAAATAACCTTACCCTCGCACTCCTTATTAATATCCCTACAGACCCTACCCATACGCTGTATAAGTGCAAGGGCATCAGTCGGTGTAGTTATTAATGCATCAAACGACACATCAACACCAGCCTCAATCGCGCTAGTACCAACAAGTATCTCATATTTACGCAGGTTATCAATTATTTCCAGTCTCTCCCTCCTAGTTCGCATTGAGTGAATAACGCCAATGTTAAAACCTCTCTCACGAAGCATGCGGTAAACCTGCATCACCGCATTAATATTATCAAGGATAATAAGTACACGTTTTAGACCTACATTCTGCAATAGATCGGTGGCTTTTTTCACAATAGAATCAAGCCGATACTCTATGAACTCAAGCGTGTATTTTATTCTAGTTACCTTCTCCACGAAGTCATCATCCTCCACAACAATTTCTCTACCCCTACTTACGTTACTCCCAGCCTTTTTCCCAAGCCTAACAATAACGAAATCATTAACGGCCTTGACCAACTCTTGCTTAATATTCTGTGGAATCGTAGCGCTCATTACTATGAGCGGGTTACCCATCTTCCCAAGAAGCTCAATGCTTGTCAGGAATACACTACCAACCTTCTCCTCAGAGGCGAATAAATGAGCCTCATCAAATATCACGCTCGAAACGTAAATCCGAGTAAATGGAATATAGTAGTGCTTCTTCTCGTTATAAAGCTCCGTTATTGGGAACTTGAAGAAATTATGGGCAAAGGAATCCATGGTGGTGATCGTATAATCTGCATCAAAGAATGGCTCCTTCCTAATATTGAGGATTCGAATACCTGCTTGGTACGCAACCGTCCCATTAATCTTGCCATTAAACCTCTTTGCCAAATCCTCAACTATAGCGCGGAGAGGCAATACGTGAATGATCCTATCCTCAGGTCCAAGTTTCTTAATTAACTCGTATAACCTTATACCCGCCGTACTTTTACCATAACCCGTTGGTAACTCGATTATAAGGTGTTTTTTACCCTTCTCGAATAAATTAATTACCTCAGTTATTGCAATTCTTTCTGCCATGCAACCACCTTCATGCTTAACAACTTGGATTTTAACTTAGCCCACCCTTCAGCACCTAAGGCTTTATTCATATCTTCATCAAATGAGCCAGCAACTATCGACCTAACCGTGTAGTATATATGGCGTAAATCCTTACCTATTGCGTAAGCAAATATGTTACCTCCAATAATGTTCGCTAAATTAGCTACGTAATTTTCAACATCGTGCCTACCACCAGAATGATACGTTTGAAGTGATTTAGCTATGTCAGCCAGCGCATCTGCAACTCTCATTTTTAGAACTACTTTAGCTAGGTTAGTCAAATCATAAGTCGTAACTCCACTTTCACTAACCCTATGAAGAACCAAGGCACCATTATTTACTAAATCCATAATTTCGCTATAAATTTGGTCGTACCCATGTTTACCTCTTAATAACTCAAATAATTTATCAATGGCAAGTCCACTCAAGAGCGTTAAAAAGGCGGTTTCGCCCAACTTATGATTTCCGCCTTGGCGTTGAATTTCCTCATGATATTTCATAAAATCACGAATACCGAGATAAAACTTCCTAAAGCCATCAATATCTAACACTTTATTATAATAGTGCAGATAGTAATTGGGCTCTACCAGAAGGAATGCATTCTCACCCCTAGCAATTCTTGTTAAATACATACCGAGTTCGTAAAGACCCAGCACGTAGCTTCGTGCTTTAAGGATATCACGAACCACCCTTCCACGCCCGCCCCAAATCCTTACATACTCCTTAAATTCATAATCCATGAAGAAGCTTGTATTCAATTTTTCTTCCTGATCACTACTTATTTTCGTAAGAATTTCCTCGAGCTCCTCTTTTTCAGCTTCGACTGCTTTTTTCAACCTGGAATTGCCGACTTTCTCGTATCTCTTCTCTACATCACTCATTAAACTATCGACAAGCCCTTTAACATCATCCAGGATTGGTAATGGATTATCAATTGGCTTATTAAATGGATCTTCACCGGTCGCATACACAATCGCGAATCGAACAAACCGCGCAAATGAGAGATGCCTGAATTCCATAAGGTTATTTAAATCGAGGAGTACGGCGCTCGACTCAGAGCCTCTTCTCGAGATTCTCCTACGATCTTTACTCATTATAAGATCACCTCCTTGGGTGTTACTACGCACTCGTTTGATCCGTTAATCGGGAGGTTAATAATGATTGCATTATCGAGATCGGGATGGTACTGTATTTTATCACTGTATATTGGTATTGGTATTATGAATTCCTCTTTTATGAGATTACCATTGATTACATTGTTTAAAATCCATGACGTGGTATTTTCTGGACGCCCTTTCATTAACCTGGCTGGTATGTAAAATCGTGTTTCACATTTATCGTAGGTATTAATGATCATTTTTTGTAATTCGTACATTTCCACATCATATATAATTGCTATATCCTCTTTACGCCCAATCCTAGTTATTAACCACGTATATCTGCTTATATTTTTGTTATCCGTAATGTATAGTAAGTAAGATGGGGTTACGAAAAAGGTCATTGACCTTGAACTTACGCCCCACATATTTTGTAACGCTTCGTCGTATAAACTCTTACATGCTATATCGATATCCTCAACTTTGATACCACTGTTTCTTTTACTTATGTAATCTAGGCACTTTACGACATTTTCCTCAGTTAGCCACCTTGCTCGTTGTGGTCTTTGATACGTAAGTCCGAGGTCTCTCTCGAGGGTTGTTGCTTCAGTGTATGGTGGTACCCAGAACAATGCATATCTAACACCCCACCTCTCGTATGCCTCTTTAACTAAGTCTTGAATCGATATTTCCTCACTAATTACGTTTTCTACAAACCTCTTAATGGGATACATCAGGGCGCCTATGAGCGTTAATGGGCTAGGTACAGGCACGGCTTGCGATGACAATACGTAAGGCGGTAAAACAGAGAACGTGAGGATGTCGGTCTTTACTAGTACGACGTATAAGTTTTCATTTTTAACAGGCATGATTAGCACCTTGAATAATGCTTAGGCAGTTCCATCCTTCGTTTGCCCTAATACTTCATTCTTTACTTTATCTATTAGGGAATTTATGTCATTAACCCGTTCAATAATTTTCTTAGCTTCATCGGATTGAGGCACCCAGTTGAATTCATTATCTAGATAGAATATCTTCACCGTTGCGTTAAACATTTGCTTGAATCTGAGGGCTCTCGTCACGGTATCTTCTAAATACCATGGCGCTAATGCGCCGTTACTATCCTGTCTTACCTTAGGTGGAGATACGACGAATGGGTACGGGTGTGAAACTACAGCTACCGCGCCCAGAGGTTCCATTTGTGGGAAGTACCTACTCTTCTTAGCACCTACGTAACCGCCGTTGATCATTAATGCGAGTGCTTCAATTGCTAAGGTGATTCTATCCTTTCTATTATTTACGACTATTTTATTACTATCTACTCTCCCTATCCCATCAACGTCTATATTAGTAATTAAGGTATAAATGGCCGACCCGCTCTCGACATTAAATATCATCTGCTCCTCTTTTCCATACCTAACGTGAAACTGCGGCATTGGTGATACATGGCGTGCACTGTCAGCGTCGGGAATTAAGTAACTGAATTGGACACGTGAGGTTCTCCTGACCGCTTGGCCCCCGCCAGGAGGTGCAGCCATGAAACCTGTTATGTCCTCAACTGCACACTCTTGAATCCTCGCACCAACATCCTTCAACTCATTGGGTCTCTTCGGGAAGCCACCTAACTCCATGTAGCTTCTACACATATCACAAACTGGTATGTTCCTACTAACGGCGAGATCCGTCAAAGCCCTCATATACGCATTAGCCACTGATTGCCCGCTTACTACGGGTAGGAATTGTACCTCATACCTAACATTGCCATCCTCAAGCACTTGCCTAATGATTGGAGCGGTCCTGTGACGTGCGTAGTTGCCTACGCTCTCGACCATGTTCATGGCCTCCACATTAACCCTAAACCTAAAGCCGAAGGACACGAAGACCATGTCAATCACCTTACTTGCCTTCCCC
Organism: Vulcanisaeta sp. EB80; assembly: GCF_002078205.2. NCBI lineage: Archaea > Thermoproteati > Thermoproteota > Thermoprotei > Thermoproteales > Thermoproteaceae > Vulcanisaeta > Vulcanisaeta sp. EB80. Next base: position 28,219 of record NZ_LCWN02000006.1, on the reverse strand, counting down.
CTTCTCGGGCTGATGTGTCTGTTGCTGTGGTTGCTTCATCTTTTCCGCCCTAATTAAAGCCTTGATAGCTATTTCCCTCATGACCTCGGGATTCTTCTTTGCAATAGCCACGAAAGTATTGAATTCCTCCTCACTAGGTATTGTGTATCCCTGGCTCTTGGCATATCTAATGGCATTATATAATGAGCCTAGGGCCACCGAAATATCTGGAGTAGTTGCTAAAACATCAAGGGGTCCATACATCTTGTCAGAAGCAAGCCTAGCCAACATGTCAATTATATTACCAAGAAACTCCTTACTCTCCTGTTGTTTCTTCTCCTCTTCTTCCATACAAGTGATTAACCCGCTTATGTTTTTAAACTTCACTTGGATTCACATATCCGATTATGGTTGTTTCTTCTCCGTCTTTGGAGAAGTTGAATAGGAGGTGTGTTGTGATTAGTGTTGGTTTGTATCCGGGTAATGCGAAGGTTGCGTTGGTGAGTGTTGGGCTTTATGATGGTGATATGGTTATTCTTGTGAATAGTGAGCCCAGGGTTGTTCCTGAGAACGTGATTAGGGGTAGGAGGAGGCAGCCCACGGAGACCATGGAGTCATTGCATAAGTTCGTGGGTGAGGCTTTCGAGGGCTTGAGTATCGAGGTTAGGGATGCGTGGTTGGACCCGAAGCTCGGACTTGTGGCTAACGTGGCTATGCTGAGGAGCATCATTGAAAGTTATGCTCCTTGCGATGTCGTCATTGCCATGGCTGGTGGGCTTAGGTGGTTGTCCTCGGCCCTCATGTTCCTCGCGGTTGCCCTGAATACGGTTGGTGGGTTCGTTGGTGTTAGGGTTGATAGGGTGTTCACGATGCTTGAGGAGGAGAGCCCGAGTATTAGGGCCTTGTTTAGGGGTGTGGAGAGGATTGTTGAGTGGCCCTTCGTGCCCGTGATGGCGGAGTTGACGGAGGAGGAGTACAGGGTGTTGAGACTCGTGGGTGATGGCATAAACAAGGCAAAGAGGATTAAGGAGGAGTATAACGCGAGGTACTGCCAGGGCAGGAAGGAGTGTATCTCACTACCAACGATAGAGAGGGTACTCATCAAGCTGAGGAGGAAGGGGCTCGTGAATTATGAACCGACAGGCAAAGCCTACAGATGGCACTTAACACCCATGGGACAACTACTCGTAGAAAAACCGTCAGAGTCTCTACGTTATTGAGGAATTGAATTGTTCGTCAGAGTTTTTCGTGCATCGTAGTCGTGAGATCGTCAGAGGCTTTACGAGTCGTGCATCGACTAAGGGAATAAACCCTCTAACGAAGACCAACAAACGGAACCAGAAAACCTTATAAAGAAGTTTATAAATTAATGACTCAGAATCTCCCTAAAGGGAGTAGAAGGGCAGTACGCCGTGGAGAATTGGTCTAACATCAAGGGCAGAATCTCCCTAAAGGGAGTAGAAGGGCAGTACGCCGTGGAGAATTGGTCTAACATCAAGGGCAGAATCTCCCTAAAGGGAGTAGAAGGTGTCTCTTCCGTACCAAGGCGTGGTGATTATACCTGCTGACAACGGTGGAATCTCCCTAAAGGGAGTAGAAGGTGCTCAAAACCTCGTTTGCAGCATCAACATCGTCCAGGTCTAGGAGAATCTCCCTAAAGGGAGTAGAAGGAGTTTTCGTTTTCAGCAACCTCACTATTCCTAACCAGTCTTTTTGCCGTGGAATCTCCCTAAAGGGAGTAGAAGGTGGATACGGCAACTGACTGTACCTCAGTAAACCTTGTTTGCACGAATCTCCCTAAAGGGAGTAGAAGGTAACGAAATTATCCAACCGAGTTTGTGGAATAGCCGTAGGACAAGAATCTCCCTAAAGGGAGTAGAAGGGATGTTAGGTATAAGGTGGCTTTTAAAGATGATGAAATCAACGAATCTCCCTAAAGGGAGTAGAAGGAACAACGGACATATTATGTACCTATTGAGTGATGACTTACCGATCCCAGAATCTCCCTAAAGGGAGTAGAAGGAGATTGCCACTTGGTACTTTGCGTTGTCGTATGCATTCTTTAAGATTGAGTGAATCTCCCTAAAGGGAGTAGAAGGACTTTGCTGAAATGCATGATGCTTACACATCATTACTATACCCTAATGCAGAGGAATCTCCCTAAAGGGAGTAGAATATGTAAACTTTAATGGTGTGTGGCGTGGTTATTGGGTTAACGAGTGCGATGCCGACTACAGCGTCAGTCGCTGCCTGTGGTGTTGGCTAGCCGTGATTTGGTTGTTTGTGTCGGGGTGTTTGTTGTGGTGTTTAGGGGTTGGTTTGTCTCGTTTGGGTGGTGGTTGTGTGTTGTTATGTACTTGCTGTGTAGTTCCTCGTGGGGCTGTTGTAGAGTTTAGCGAGTTGAGTGTAGTGCTCGTAGTGGTGGTAGGCGGTGTGGTACATGCCCATGTAAGCCGGCGTGAAGGGTGCCGTGGTTGGTCATTCACAGGCTGGGTTTTCCTCCTGTAGGGGTCGGCGTTAGTCACCATAGGTGTGGTTTTTGGTACTGTGTGTCCTGTGCTGGCTATTGTGGTGGTTGGGATTGGGTGTTTGTGGTTTGGGTTGTTTGCCAATGCTTCATGTATGCTTCTTTGCGTTTGTATGCGGCGTAGAGCAAAGCCGCGAATGCGTCTGGTGTCTTGTCGATGTACTCCCTATAGAGCTTCCTAGCAAGCCTATAGAGTTCCTCGGCTTCCTCGATTGTTAGGTCGTCCTTATCAACGAGCTCAAGGAGCCTCTTCCGCTCAGCTTCCGTGAGTGGGTTGGTTGCGGTTATGGTTGAGGCTAAGCTCTTGATTACAGCCCTTAGGAACCTTGCCTCGTTTGGGTCTAGGACGCCCTTCACGCCGAGGTAATCAACAATAGCCTCACCAACACTGTCAATAGCATCGGCGAGCCTATTGAATCCGCTCCTCATCTCGCTCTTTAATTCACTCCTGGTGTCTTTCTCGAACTTGTACATGAAGCCAACTATGGTGACGATCCCCACTAGGAACTCGATGAGACCATAGTCCATGCGGAATACCCAGTTTAGGTGTTACGCCCTGCTTTAAAAACCAATGCCTCGATAAAGACCATCGTGTATTCGACGCAGGCGCTAGTTAATGCACCGCATAAGACACGGGACACTGACGAGTTCGAGAGGTTGGCAAAGAAGTTCTGCAGTGAGCATGCTGGTAAGGTGGGGAACGCATGGTTGGTGCTTTACTACGTAGGGCGATACGTGGGATGGTCTGTGGGAAGCACGGCGAAACTAACGCCACTCGACCCAACACTCCTCACTGGCTGTTGTGGCGAAGACCGCGATGGTTAGTCTTATAAACACTCGAGTGATTAATCACTAGCATGATTGACGTGATAGTGAAGCAGGTCAGGCTAGTGATCCACGGCTCAAAAGCCCTCCTTAGGAGCGGGGGTGGTGTCCCATGACGCCTGACGAGGTGCTCGCAGACATGCCATTAATCCAAGCCTCGTTACCGTATTATATTAAGATTGGCAGGGCATTCTTGGGCATGATCAAAGCCTTAATTATCGGCAACATTAACGCTTATATCACCAACTCAATAGCCCCAATGTGCACCCTCTGGGTCGCGGTAAGGGCGATACCCACAGGAGTGGTGGTGAGGCATGGGTGTGTTGAGGACGATCGCTAAGGCGATTGCGTACGCATTCATTGCCTTATTCGCCATCTTATTGCTCCTAGGGTTTGTGGGGTACCTATACTACGTGAGCCAAATGAGTCGGCTAAAGCCCCAGTTAATCATGAGCCAACCAGCTGGTTTAGCTTACAACGGCCCAAATACGACTGCACTTGCTGGTTACTACTGCATAGAGGGCATTAACTCAAGCGGTGGGTACTCAATCCAGTTAAACGCCATGCTTAGCAATGAACTGTGGGTTCAGAGCACGTATAAGCCATCCGTCTTCTCTAATGATGTATGGTCGAACACACTCTTGTATCTTAATAATCTTCATACTATTAATACGCCTTGTGCCTGGTTAATCATTGCCCTGAGGAATGGAACTGCCTACTTTGGTTACAGTCTCGATGGTAGGCACGTTGTTTGGTATGACTCATACCCCGTGAATACCACGTACATAATAGCATCCCCATCCACAGATATTGTCCTGGTGGGAACAGGTAATGAGACGCTAGCCCAGTTGGGTAATGGGACGACGCTAGTCAGGCTAGCCCTCTACTACTGGAACGGGACTGATTGGACACCAGCACCAGTAAGCACCTACACGACGAGCGCTTCAGGAACTATTATCTACACGGGAGCCGTGAATCATGCGTATGTCTACACGAGCGGCGAATGTAGTGGCATTGTCTCATGGCCAAACCCACTTAATAATACCCAATGCCCTGCACCACCGAGCTTCACACCACAGCCACGACCACAGCCAATCCTCGTCGCAAACCAACCAGCTGGTTTAGCCTACAACGGGCCAGGCACGACCGCATTGGCCGGCTACTACTGCATTGTTGGTTTGAACTCAAGCAATGGGTTCTCGATCCAATTAAATGCTGAGTTGAACAATGGGTTGTGGATACAGGATGTGTATGGAACGGAAAGTAATAGTAGTACATCACTGACAATTTTTGATACTAACGTGTGGAAGAGCGAGGCTACGTATTCGGAATTGAGTCATGCTAAGGGCACGAACTATATTAACGCTTCATGTGCCTGGTTGGTCATGGCGATAAGGGATGGTAATGCATATTTCGGCTTCAGTCTCAATGGTAAGGATATCATCTGGTATGATGAGTACCCAGTGAAGGATACGGTGATTGAGCCCGGTGTCGGTACAGAACTAGTGCTGGCTGGTTATGGGAATGGAGCACAAGCACAATTGGGCCGTGGTACGCTAGTCTACTTGGCACTGTATTACTGGAATGGGGCTGGTTGGGTGCCGGCGCCGGTGCGTGTCCTCACGCTGTACGGTGCGGAGAATCTCACTTCTACCGCGGAGACTGTGAACCACGCGTGGGTCTTCACGAATGGTACCTGCAGCGGCTATGCCGCCTGGTTTGGGTGGAACAGCACGAATCCAAGCGTGCCAGCTCTGCCAACAGGGCTTGAGCCTATTTGTCCGATGCCTTCATTGCAAATACCGTCCTCGCTACCCTCATTGTATAATAATAAATTCTATGTTTATATAACGGTCGTGAATGACACGGTTGGTGTGTACTGGCAGGTGAGTTCTTCGAATGAGGGGTATGGGAGTAATTCTAACGTGTATAATGCAAAGTTGCGAATTATTGGTCCGGTGGATATATTGACAGCGTCAGTAAATAGTACGAGTTTGTACGAATGTACAATAAGCCCATCAAGCGTGATTGTGCGGAACGGCAGTTATTACACATTTACAGTTAATTGTTTCTATAAGTCACAATCTCACCCGTTATCGGTTACCAAATTGGTTACCAACGCCCCAGCGGGTATTGAGTACGTGGGACCGCCAACGACGGCATTGGCTGGTTACTACTGCATTGAGGATATTAACACGAGTAATGGGTACTCGATACAGTTAAGCGCCATGTTGAGTAATGGTGTGCTGGTGCAGAACTCATACGGCACGTTTGTTGAGGAGTCCGTCAATGGCGGTCCGTGGGTTACATACACGGCATTAAGCGATAGTGTGTGGTCAATGGGTGCAAGCCCACAGCTCATTCATGGGAATAACCCAGGCAACGATATAGTGAATGCGCCGTGCGCCTGGCTCATCACCGCCCTTAGAAACGGGGTTGTATACTTCGGCTACTCCCTCGATGGTAGAAGCATTAATTGGTATGACTCATACCCCGTGAACGCTAGCTATATAGTACCAACAATGCTTGGTTACACAAACATCGCCCTAGGCTCAGGCAATGGTGAAGAGACTCAGCTAAGCGGAGACACCCTCGTCTACCTATCTCTCTACTACTGGAACGGCACCGGTTGGGCGCCAGCCCCAGTCACGCTTGCAGGACAATACGCCACTGGGGAGGCTGTTAACCACGCCTACATCTACACGGACGGCTCATGTGGTGGTGTGGTTAGTTGGCCTAATCCAGTTAATAATACTCAGTGTCCGGTGCCTGGTTTTGAACCATAGGGAGTTTGTGAAAGGGGTTAGGTCGATCTCGGGCGTGTACGATGTGGTCGTGATGTTCCTGAGGGTTGTGGGCAGGGTTACCGTAGAATGGTTTAAGTAATCCATGATACTTGTCGGGGATGGTCTTCATGGGCGCCAGATGTCTTGAGTTATTCGGTGATACTGCGCAGAGGGCGTAAGCTGAATCTCAATCCCCTAACTCTTAAGCCGGTTTCGATCTTTACATGCAGGTTAGTCTCACTTGTTTTCTTTCAAAAATGTGGGTTGTGTTGGACGCAATGCTTTAAAGGGTGTGTGGTTCTGTGGTCTTTGTTTATGGGTGTTGTTGATATTGGTTTTGTTAGGGATAGGGTTAAGGCTGTGCTTGATGAGGTGCTTAGGTTCTATTCGGGTAAGGAGGAGGTTGTGGTGAAGATCCTGGCGGCTATCTTAGCCGGTGGGCATGTGCTCCTTGAGGATAAGCCGGGTGTTGGGAAGACCTTCCTAGCCAAGCTCATGGCTAAGGTTCTTGGGTTAAGCTTTAGTAGGATTCAATTCACCCCAGACCTCCTACCGAGCGACATAGTAGGTACTAAGGTTTGGAGGCCTGCCGAGGGTAGGTTTGAAACCATTAGGGGCCCGGTGTTCGCAAACTTCGTGCTGGCTGATGAGATTAATAGGGCTCCACCCAAGACTCAGGCTGCCTTGCTTGAGGCTATGGAGGAGCTTCAGGTCACGATTGAGGGTGAGACACATAAACTCCCTCAACCATTCATAGTGATAGCCACCCAAAACCCCATTGAGTATGAGGGAACCTACCCACTCCCAGAGGCTCAGCTTGACAGGTTCATGGTTAAGCTGAGTCTCGGTTACCCCGATGAGGGTGAGGAGGAGGAGTTACTCAACAGGAGGATTAAGTGGATGACCGATGACCCAACGGGCTACGCCACAACCGTGATGAACGCCGATGAGTTACTGGCCATTAGGCAGTTCATTGAGGGTAGGGTGAGGGTTGATGGGGAGGTGATCAAGTACATTCTCTCATTTAGGAGTATTAGGGATGATGATAGGGTTATGGCTGGCCCAAGCCCAAGGGGGCTGCTCTCGTTAATGAGGATTGCCAGGGCTGTTGCGGTTATTGAGGGCAGGGACTACGTCATACCCGACGACATAAAGTTCATGGCGCCGGACGTCCTTGGGCATAGGGTCGTGCTCAAACCCGAGTTAGCCCTGGAGGGTGAGGTAAGTGGTAGGGACGTGGTTCTAGAGTACGTTAATAAGCTACCCGTGCCCAAGTGATTCAAATGGTTAAGGAAGTCGCCAAGTCATACTTTACATTGCTCGCAATACCAATAGTACTCTCCGTGCTAGCCTTCATAGGCACGGTGAAGGAGCTCCTAATACCCGTCATATTCTCCGTGCTCATGGTCGCCCTCGCACTGTACACGGGGGATGATGAGCCCCAGGTTTACATTGAGCTGGCTTTAAGTAGGGATAGGGTCTTCGTGGGTGATGAGGTTGAGGTTAGGGCTAGGGTTAGGGTTAAGGGTGGCTTCGGGCTATTATCCATAGCCCTACCACCAGCCTCGTACAGGGATAGCAGGGACTACGCGAGGTACACCGAGAGCCTAGAGGTGACTAGGGGTAACTCTGTGCACGTGGTCTTCAAGGGCTTTAGGAATCTCGAGAGGGAGTACGTGGTGAGGATCAAGGCACTTAGGAGGGGTAGGTTTGAGCTTGGGCTTGTTAGGTACACCTACCACCACATGTTCGGCATGAGGGTTATTGAGGATTCGTGGGATAAGGGGCTTAGGTTAACTGTGCTCCCGAGGTACAGGATAATTAGGAGGGGTGTGGGTAGGATTAAGCCATCCCTCGTCACGCCCAGGGTCACACCAATAAGGCTAGGTCCCCATTCCACGGACTTCATTGAGGTTAGGGAGTATGTGCCAGGCGACCCGTTCAAGTTCATCAACTGGAAGGCCTCGGCCAGGTCTACTCAGGGTAAGTTGCTGTCCAATGAGTATGAGAGGGAGGGGCTTAGGACGGTGGTTTTCCTGGTCGACGTCTCAGAGAACATGAGGTATGGGCTACCCCACGAGAACCCACTCGAATACTCAATCTACCTAATACTCTCCCTAGCCAAGGCCCTGATCAGGTACGGCTACAACGTAGGCCTATGGACCCTGCCCGACACGGACATCTACGTAATGCCCTCGTCTGGTCAGACACAGTTCTACAGGCTACTAAACGCGCTGCTGATCATTGAGGGGATTAGGGAATCTGAACCTGAGGATTACCTGGACCCTGGGTTGTTGAGGATTATTGCCGAGTCTAAGCCAATACTGATACTCCTAACCAACATGGCCGACGGGCAGTCCGTGCGCAGGTTGAGGAGTTACCTATGCCGGGGTGATGAGGGTAGGTGCAGGGGCTTGGGCAGGGTCTTAATAATAGATGTAGTCCACAGTTCAATAACCCACAGGGAGTTGCTGAGCAAGTACATGGAAACCCCATGCCTCGGAATCGCCCCAAGTAGGGCTAGGCTGTATAGGGCACTGCCAAGGTGGACCCAGGTTGTTACCTGGGACCCGCTCTGCGAGGGTGTTGGGGGTCTGGTGGCTAGGTTGATGCCTAGGATTAGGTGGTTGTCATGAGGATCGCCTCACTAGCCCTAGCCCTACTACTACCGTTAACACCATTCCTAGCACTCCAGTTCCTGGCGAAGTACCCAAGCCTCGTTGTATACGTGGGGCTCGTGATAGTGGCCCTAGTGGGTGTAGTGGGCCTGGTTAGAGGTAAGGGGGTTGGTTACGCTGGTTTGGTCTCGGCATTGATCTCAAGCCTCCTAGTGGTATTGAGCATGGGTTACATACCTTACTTCACCCACTTCACTCTAGGCGTCATAAAGTACTCCGCATTACCGTACCTAGGGGTGTCCATTGCAGCCAGCCTATGCGCCCACTTCCTTGGGAATGCCTACGAGGTGTCTAAGAGGTTTGAGGCGGCAATGAGGAGTTATGGTCATGACCCGAGGGAGGCCAGGGAGCTTGACGCAATGAATGCCTGGGCCATTGCTGTGGGTGGGGTCCTCCTGGCGTTTTCACTAGCCCTATACGCACTTATGAGGGTTGCGAGGGTGTTTGAGCTATCCCCAATGCTGGCGGTGGCCGTGTTTATCGTGGTTTACCTGGTGTTGATGGTCATAGCCATGGTGCATTCCCAATCCATTAGAGGCAAAGCTTAAAATACCGAGTACCCTTTTAGGTAATGCTGAGAATGCTTAGTTTTTCATCACTAACCAGGGCTCTAGCCGTGTTATTCGTGGCGTTCTTAATATTGACAATAATAGTGAATAAATTCGTGGGCTACCTCTTAAGGATCGGGAATATTAATCAACTGCAAGGACTCGTAAACCAGTATTCACTTAAAATCGCCTACTACGTGGCCCTAATTATGACTAACCCGCTTGGTTTAACGCAAATAACCAGAGGGCTCGTTCCCCCTATTGAATCGGTGTTGGTGTACCTAGTCATAGTGCTCACGCTGCTTTTCATACTCACACTAATGCTACTGGCCGGCGTTGAGGACCTGAGGGGCTCATTACAGCTCATTAGGGTTGATAGGGTGGCTAGTATGCCGCTGCTCGGCTCAGCAGCATTAATGATTGGGGGACCGGCGTTGGCTATTGGTGGGTTGGTGTTGCCGCTATTCGCTAACGTTAAGCCCATTGTAACGTCGGGCGTTAGGTTTACGTTGAGTTCGGGAATGGCAACTCTCACGCTACCCCTGCCTTGGACCATGGTGCTGGGTTACGAGCTTTGGCTAGTGGGTGTTGTGGTGTTGGGCATTGTGGTCACAGCTACGTTACTGCTAAGGCTTAGGCGGGGTGGCTTCGCGGGACGTGGTGCCCTATCAACAATAGGTGCACTACTGCTCACGGGAGGCTCCGTATATGCCTTCGCAAACCCGCTGTTCGGTTTCCTAATAGCCACAATCGGCTCAGCTATACTGAGCCTGGTGGGGGTTGGACCATGAGAAGAAGTTACCTACCGGTGCTCTTTCTAATAGTGGCCTTGCTCATAACCTGGGTCCTAATGAACTCGATACACCTCCTGGTGGTGACGCCCAGCGGCTCCAGCGGCTCCGCTAACCTGGGCCTGGGTAAGGGCTTGGGTTTGAGGGGCTTCGGGATGGGTTGGGTTGGCATTGGAATTGGGCGGTTTGGGTTCGGTTCAGGTTTGTCCGGGTTTGGGCATGGGCTACGTGGATTCGGCTTCAGCTTGCCCTTCACGGGCTTAACCATTGCGCTACCGATAATAAACGTGGCTATGCCTAAAGTTAATGTGACCATGCCTAATGTTAATATGACTATGCCCAAGGCTAATGTGGGTATGCCCTTCACGGGCCTAACAATCACATTACCAATAATACAATTACCGGGAATACACGTGCTGCTAGGAGGCGGAGGAGGTGGGGGAGGGGGTGGGTCGGGTTCAGGTTCAGGTGCGGTTGGTCAAGGTGCCGCGGCTAGCCAGGGTACCACGGTTAAGGTGACCACCGTGCATGTTGTCAGCATAACCATGCAGTGGTTGATTTACCTACTCATAGCCATTATCGCCATTTTAATCGCATTCTCGCTAATAACCACTCTGAGGAACATGGGTGGAGCTAGGGCAACCGTGAAGGAGGAGACCAGTGAAGAGGCTAAGGGTAGGAGGGTTGTGGAGAAGCCGTTGGTTAAGGTTGAGGGGAAGCCCACGAGTACCGTGGGTGAGGAGTACCAGCAACCCAACTTGGGCGGTGTCTTCGTGCCGCTTAGGGGTTGGGGTGGTGGTAAGCTGATTAAGTTCGGCATTGATGTAGACCTACCACTGGTGTGGAGGGTTAATGAGCCACTACCCATTGAGGTAGCCCCAGGCGTCGCCGTTTCAGTAAGCCCTGAGGGGGAGGTTGGGGGTGGTTATGTTATCTTTAGGGGTGTTGGTTGCCATGAGGTGTCTGCTAGGCTTGGTAATGAGGCTGAGGTGCACAGGGTACTTGTGGTTGACGACTACACTAGGGAGGTGGTGGAGGTTTTCGAGAGGAACATTTTGAGGGGTGATGTTGATCATAGGGTGATGACGCCCAGGGAGATTTGTAGGGAGTTGGGTAGGAGGGGGTTGTTGGGCGATGGGGATTGCCTATCGTGGAGTAGCTTAAGGGTCTTTGAGGATGCCAAGTACGGTGGGTACGCGATGGATAGGGCTAGGTATGAGGAGTTCGTGAGAGGGCTTTATAGGTTGAGGGAGTCTTACGTGAGGTGGTGCGCTTGAAGGCGAGCTGGAGGGGTTATGCAGTAAGGGCGGCAGTCATAGCGGTAATCTACATACTGCTCAACGCCCTGGCACTGAGAGTACAGGCACCAGCCCTCTTAAGGCTCGTAGCCTTCATTAACGGCGTAATACTGCTACCATTAATACTTTACTACGCCATCAAAACCATCGGCAACCTAATTGCCGAAAAAGCCGTTGGCAAGGGCTTAGGATTAATAGGCCTAGCGCTAATGGACCTGGCAGCCCCAGCCGCCGGCCTATACATCGGCTTCAGCAACCTAGCCTCCTCCATAGCGCAGTTCGTTAAGCCACCCACCTACTTAACCCCGGCTTTAACGGCACTCTACATGTTGGCACTCGGCCTAATGATTAGGAGGTTCGGCAAGAATGACCTGGGTGGTGCGGTTAGCGATGCGGTGTCTGGTGTTGGGGTTGCGGTGTTCATCTACGGCTTCGCTGGGTTAATCTACCTGGCATCAAGTCCGCTGGCCATGCCCTTCGAGGTCTTATCCCTCACGGTGGCCGCCACCTCACTGGCGATGCTGGGTGGTTTACGTAACCCGCAGGTGCTTGAGTTGAAGCCCCTATTCAACAGGGTTAATGCTATAATCTTCATCATAGCCCTCACCCTAGCCCTAAGCAGCATACCCAGCCTAGCCAGTTACTCAGGCTACATAGACCTAGCCGGCTTAGTGGCGATGCTGGGACTTACGGGTGAGACGGCGTATAGGGTTTATAGGGCGCACAGCACGAGCTTGGAGGGGATACGTGAGAGGGTCTACGCTGAGCATGAGAGACAGAGGGATGTGAAGGCAACACAGGAGGATGAGGTGCTCCAGCGTGCGTTAGACGACTTCATCAAGTACGGCAATAAGGAGGATTTAATCATGTACGCAACCCACATGTTAACCCTCTGCGACAAAGACCTACTCGAGATAAGGGATGCGCTGGGGGAATTAATCAAATACAGGGAGACCCTAAACACCAACACCAGGTGGATCTGGAACCCAGGTAGGGTTGAGGAGATCATGAGGGAGGAGATGTCGAGGAGGCAGGCGATTGCAAGAAACGTCATGGGCGAGATTGCAAACTGCCGCAACACCAAGGAACAAAACCCAACCTCACCCACCCAAAGGTGACTTGCCTTCTTTAAGTAAACCATGGATTACGCAACCATATTAAACAACATAGTGATGAGAAAGGGAGGTGAGGGGTGGGCAGGTGGTGGGGTTGCATAGTCAATGCAGCTGCATAATGATAATAAGGACGTGCAACGAGGAGTTGGTCAGGGAGGCAATCAAGCTCGGCGCTGATGAGGCGCGATGCGAAGGCAGTAAACTAATAGTGACGTGGAGCGGGAAGGAGGAGCCGCCATGTAGTCTAAAATGCCTGGTTATGCAGACGATGGGTGAGATGATTTGGAAGGCATGATTTGGCTATCTATAAAATGGTGTTTTAATTAATTCGTGACCCGTGATTCTCATGCAATACTTAAATAATTTATTGTACTCTGTACTAGGGTGTCTTAACTTGAGTGGTTCGTCTGAGACTTCGTTGTTAGTCGATAGGGTTAGGGGGATTATTGATGGATTTATTAGTAAGGGGGTTGCCTATGTGGTTGGGCTTTATTCATACCTTTGTAGTCCCGAGACGTACAGTATTATATCAACCCTTGAACCAGCCTTTGGGAGGGTGGTTGCTGAGAAGGTAAGTTCAGAAATTGCTGAAGCATTTAAGGGTATAAGCCTATACACTACAGTGAAGATTGGAGATTCAGAAGTATACTTAATAGATTATCTTCGGAAATACATACTTAATGAACACACATATCAAGGTTTACTTGAGGAGATTGGGAAGCGCTTTAACTCAATGTCTGATGATGAGAGGAAGGTGCTCTCAATTGCTTCCGCCATAATTAATGCAGTTAAGGATAAGGATTACCCAGCACTCTACGTTAGGATGGATGAGTATGGTTTATCTGTGAATTCTACGGATCATGAGTACTTCTCTGACGTGGTCTCGTCACTCCTAGGCTTTGAAATCAATATTAGACCTCTCTTCTACAAGTACCTCTTAGGCTTCAATTGCGATTGGGAATCACGTAGGCATACCTCTTATTCGCTAAGGATATACCCATTTGCTGAGTCATACATTGAGTGGTTGGCGTCTGAGGTTAGGAATTACGTTAAAATTCCCGATAAGAGTGAGGTTGATGGGAAACTGAATGAGCTTTATAGGAATGGCGATTTCCTAAAGCTATCTCTAATCTTCCACGTATCGGCTCCCTATGATAATTGGTGGCTCTTGAAATTTCTAATGCATTTTAGCGGTATACCAGATGAACGTATGCTTTGTAACAGTGCTGCGATTGAGGGTATATACATTAATTGCTTCGTAAACCCGCTCGTTTATGGCTATGTTAAAGAAACTATAAAGGTGCTTCGTAACAAGGCCTTAGGCGAATTGATGAGGACGTTTAAGGGTATCTTTGAGAAGGCTGGGTATAACTCTCTCTGTATAGATAATTGCTGTGCATTTACTAAGGATTCGGCGAGACCGGTCTATATGTGCTTCTCACCATGGCCTGATCCTAATGTTGGTAGTGAGGCATCGTCTAAGTGCACCGTACTTGGATGTGTTAGTGTTGCTGTTGTGCAGGGTATGCCCTCGCAATTAATTCTCAAGTACTTTGAGGACCGCGATGAGAAGACTCTTTGGTTATTTACTCATAAGAACAGAGTCGTCGTTATCCCAACCACGTATAAAGAGGACAACCATAGGGAGGTCATTGATATTCTTAAGAGGGGTGGGTTTAATGTGGAGTTCCTTGGTTCGGTTACGAAGGAGGTTACTGCAACCCAACAGCCTCCCATACAGCCTGTTGGACAACAGGGTGTAAGTGCGGCTAGCACCTTTGTTGGTGTTAAGCCGACTAGGGAGGTTCTTGAGGGTATTGTTGCCAGGGTATTGGAGGATTTGGGGTTTAATGTTCAAACCGACGTGAAGCTTAAGGCCAAAGGAGGTGAGATTGAGGTTGATGATTGGGCTGAGAAGAGGGTTGGTGATTTAGTGTTTAGGGTCTATGTGTCCTGTAAGAATTGGGATAGGGATGTTGATAGGCAGGTTGTTGATCAAGAGTTCGGTAGAGTTTTACAGCTCGATAACATGCCGCATCTGAGGGTTTTGGTTGTTAAGAGCCTAACGGATCCTGCCAGGAAGGCCGCTTTGGATGATGGATTCTTCGTAATAGAGCTTGGTGAGAAGGCATCTACGGAGAATGCCAAGGAGATATGCAACATCGTTTACAAAAGATTCAGGGAGTTATTCCTAGGCATAGCACCGGACAAGGTCAGGGACATAATAAAGAGGCTAGAAGCAATAATGAAGGACCTAGAGGAACTAACGAAGTAATTTGTAATTTACCTCCCGAAGTGTTCGTATACGCTGTTTAGGAGGTTTGTGGTATTGATTAATTCATGAAGCTTCTTCTGTGGGTTGCAGAATATTTGTTTTATTATTTCTCTTCGTTTTTTGTTGATTATTGCTGAGGCTGGTATAACCTTTATATCCTCACTAACCTTTCCTTCGACCTCACCTAATCTTTCATCACTGATCACGAGCACCTTATTTTCTGCCTCCACATGCTCAAGCCTATATAGGGCTTCTAATACGCTACCGCCGATCACGATCTCGAATGCGTAGATCAGCTTTCCTTCGTCGAGCCAGGCCACATCTATTCTGAAGCTGCCAACGTCGAACTCCATGATAGGTTCTAGTCCTAGTGCATTTCCTAGTTCAACGAGTATTTCCTGTAGCTCCTTATGAAGGCTGGGCTCTTTGCTTGGTTCCTCAATGTGTGGTAATTCGAATATGTTATTCAGTAGTCGTAGTGTATCGAGTATGCGGTTATCGTTCGCTTTACGTATTAGTTCAAGAGCGTTCTTGTCAAGCCTTATTTTATCTTCTGGTTCGACGTGGTAATATGCCAATTCTTCGGGATGCGCTTCAGTGCTGATGTATTTGCATGGGTCTATGAATGTTTGTGGATCAACCCATCTGAATGATAAAGTAACGATAACGTTCTTGGTTTGTTTGTTTCCTAAGGATGCCCTGCTTTCTTGAATATCTGTTATTGTGTTTATCGCTATTTTTATGTAAAGTACTAATTCGTGTTGTGTGATTACGTTCTTTGGTATGATTAGGTATTTCTTTGTGTAGACGTTTATGGTTTTTCCGAATTTGTCAAGTCGGGTTAATGTGTTGTCTTTCTTTAAGAAGTAGTATGATGTGGTATCGTGAGCTATTTGTTGTGCTATTATTATTTTGTCTGAGAGTTCGTTTTCGAGTTCGTCTAGGGATTTTAGGAATTTTTCGGTGTTTATTATGGATGTTTCGTTAATGTTATCGCGTCTGAGAATGCCGTGTTTTAATAACTCATTAACTAAATATTTTGAGGTAATATCAAATATCGTTGAACCACGTGCGCAAGATATAACTAACCTTACGTCATCTGAAAAAGCATCTATTCTGATTCTTCTATCATCCGTAGAAAACGTATAATTATGTCGTGTAGTTTCGGGTTTTCTGTTTATTGCTTTGGTGAATTTATTAATGACGTCCTCTGGGTTTCTTGGTGCTATTTTATTGTCTTTAATCATTGCCTTCAGGAATTCTATTACTATCTTCACGTCCTGGCCGTCAAGCCTATCCCTGGCATGGTTGAGTATTATTTTTAGTATTGTATCTTTAATGTCAGTGCTCATTTAGTAAGTTAATGCAATTTCCTTAATAATATTTTCTATTTCGCTTTATCGAGGCGTATCTGTTTTGTGGTGTGCCTGGGTTGTCTGGTAGGGTTTGGTTTTGTTTCCTTTGCTTTTATTTCTCTGTGCTTGTTGATGTTGATGGTGTGGTGTCTAGGTTTAGGGAGGGTATTGAGGGTAGGGTGCTTAACGAATTAGGCATTAATGCCAGTGAATTACTCAATGAATTCATGGGGTTGATAAACAGCCTCGATAAGAAATCGCTCACCCACCTAATGGTCCCTAGGTCTGCAATTGGTCGCTTAGCTGCGATAATGCATGCTCTGGTGGAGGGATGGCACGACCTAGCCAGGGCACACGCACTCATGGGTATAGCCGAGTCAAACACCAAGCTGCAGGCCAGGCTATTCCGGGAGCTTTACAACACGTGTTGCGATAAGAGTGATGATAACTATAGGCTAGCACTGGCGAAGTTATACCTATACCACGTCTAAACCAATGAAATAAAGAGCTTATTCCCTTAACGTACTTTGTACCTATTTCCTAGCCATTATGCGTCCATGCCCATCGCCATCTAAAGGGCAGAACCTATCGCGTTAATTATTAATGTAAGCGCATTGGGCAGGAATTTTAAGATCCACAATTATGAAGACCATACTTAACTAACAATCCCTCGCTGCTGGGTATACCGATCATGGGGCAATGTCAGACTAAGCCAATTGTTTTACTGCCTCGTTATAACTTAGATTTTCAGCACTCCTAACTTCCTTAATTGATTAATGCATGGGTGGTTAGGTTGTTTATTTGTCCTGAGTAGTTCGTAGTCCTCCTCCCTAATTGATATTATTGAGAATTGCATATGGTCCTGCCAACCACCTCGGCCAGTCCTAGCCTTATTGGTTATGAAGAGTAAGTTGTTACGCACTTTATCTACATGAATGGCGCCGACCGGTTCATTGGCTATGTGATTAAATTCGATAATTACGGTGAACTTGCCCTGGGGTGTCCACTGATTAACCGCTGGGTGATTAGGATTATTAGAGCCTTGTGACTTAACGATAAATGGTCCAATAAATGTTAAACTGCAACCTTGCAATGAGGTTTTTTTTTGCCTCTTTGCGACCTCACGTAGAAGAAGAATAAATCATCGACACGAACAAGGCTTTGAGCGGTGATTCCGTACTTACTCGGGTCAACGCCGAAAACACCGTGCTTAAGGCAAACGACGAGGTTATCTGGCGTTGTTACAAAAACCCAGTGCCTAACCATACCCTCCTGCAGCGACTCAACCATTAAGTACTATAAAAATATTTTTTATTTAAATATTTTTAAGGTATTCATTACTTCATGATTACGAAGATCGTACCGAATCAATCAGCTCTTCATCCTTACTCGACTTAGCAGAATCCACGGCTTTCAAGCTCTCACAAGTTACTACCGCGCTGAAGGCATAATAGCAACAAGAGGTACAGCTCTCATTCACAGCCACCCTACACCTATTCATGGACGTAAACCAACGGTGTCACCTAGCCGATAACCATCGAAACCATAAATGCCGCCAAGGTTCATTAGTATTGAGGTGCATGCTTAGGTCAGGTTCACAGCAATTACTAGGTAAGGAACCGCCAAAATATAGCAATTACGTTTAGAAAACACATGGCCTAACCGCTATTCAGCCCACCTCCACAAGCGCTAGGCGAATTATTACGATTAGGATCACGTTAATGATCATTGTTGCGATCAACAACGAGTGATGAGCCTAAGGTTTGGCCAAGAGCTACTGTGTCATTAATGCGTATTTGGATGCTCAGGTTACGTATGTAACTAATACAAATACAATAATGTGCACAGCGATGCTTATCAAGGACCCCGGTGAGACCATACCTAATACCACGTTTAGGTCGGTGGACCAAGGGAGTAATGTTGGTTTTGGGTTTCGTAGTTTATGAACAGCGTTACTCCCCAACGTACTTGGCGATCCATTTCCTAGTCACTATAATCCCCACACCCGTCGCGATCCAGAGTGTAACGCCTACGGCATTGATTGTTGATGTGAACGCGTCTGGTAGGAATCTGAGGCCCACGATTATGAAGACAATGCCTAAGCCAATTACCCACCACTCCCTACTACTCGGCATACTACCACCGGGCATTGTGTAGAGTAGGCTTGGTTAAAAGGCTTTAAGCCTTGTGGGCTTCTTTTTAGCGTACTCCCTCCTGAGCACTGCTTGGTGATAGGTTTCGGAAACACTAGTTCGATCATCGAGTAATGATGGTTCTAGTGCCTTATTAGCCCATTATTGCTTATTGTGTGGTGATGAGCAACCACACCACTGATTCGTGGAGGTTGGACATGACGTTGAACCTCTGTTCAAATGCCGTGAGACACGGAAACTAGTAGAAGTCCTGAACTTCCCTAAAGGGAGTAGAGGAATTCTGGCATAGTCCTCAATGGTGTGTACCTAGTTTTCAATGCCCTCGCTGGGTCGTTGGCGTAAATGAGCTTTACCGACAATTCCTTATCCCTCTAATACTCAATAATTACTTCGCCACCAACCTCGTACAAGCAGTACTTATCGACACTACCAAGCAAATCCCTAGCGATGGGCAGGCCAGCACTGAGGGCTTCATTAATTGTTAGTGCCTTGATATCCATGGGGATGAATAGGTCGTCCCTCTACATGAACCAGGGCATTGCTTACTTATTGTTCTTCATGTCTTATAAGGTTAAGACCCAGAGGATTGAGGTGGTCAATGTCGTGATTATCGTAATTATTACGAACATCATCCTCATGTAATCATCGGCGTGCCTTAAGGTGTCATATATCTTGGTTAATTCAATCAACGTAGTATTTACTGTAGCAATAATCACTAGATTAATCGTAAATGCCAAAACTGGATAGTACGTAAGCAAAGTATTCAAGACTGTACTTAGTGCATTGTATAGCGTTGCGAGTACGTACGTGCTTATGAATCCTGCGAAGTAATCAACAACAAACATTAGCATAAACAATACGCCAATGCGAATTAAGGCGTCAACATCGTTCCAGTAATCCCAATCATCCATCCAATCCATCGCTTAATTAAACGTATACGTCTATTTAAAAACTATTGATTAAAGATGGGCAATAATACTACCTAGAGGAATGATGTTATTGATGCCGACCCACCACCCCTCCTACGCCTCCCACCACGCCCACGCGGTTTCTCCTCAGCCATGGGTGGGCGCCAGGCCTAGCCACCCTCTCCGCACCCTTAACCCTCCTCTCCATCATCTCCCAAGCCTGATCCCACAACGCATCAACATCAACCTCAATACCCAGCAACTCCATAACCACCGAATCAACCTCTCTAAAAACAGGCCTTAACCTCCTAAACATCTCAAGCCTAGGCCCACCAAAGCCGCGAAGTACATAGCGATTTTACTAAGAAGAGGAAGAAGTAAGGATGTGATTAAGGCTAGGGTTGAGAAGATGATGCAAACAACGAGGCTAATAACTAGGCAGGGGAAATAGTTAGCTGGGATCACATTTTCGAAATTTTGAGGACAAAGTCATTAAAAGGCAGAGACCCACTTTCCAGTGACCGTCATGCTCTCCCTCTACATGATCGTAGTCCTCTTAATAACGGGGGTTGCGGTAGGTGCCCTCACGGGGATCACTGGTAGCAGTGGAGTGGTCGTGGTCGTGCCCGTGTTGAGCATAATCGGGCTCTCCTTTCAAGATTCAGTCGGGTCGAGCCTGCTGGTCGACGTCATAACCACGTCAGTGGTCCTATACGTCTACCTGAAACATGGAAACGTATCAGTGAAAAACGGTATTTCCATGGGCCTTGGGGCACTGCTAGGGGCCCAGATAGGGACTCACCTGGCGATAAGCTTGCCACAAGGGCCTCTTGAATTGGGTTTCGTTGTGTTCGTATTGGTGCTCGCCGTCGAGATGTTCAGAAGGAGCAGGAACCCAAGACCACTCGTGAGGGGAAACACGATAAACCTTGGGAAGTGGACGGTGCCGGTTGCGTTCGCGATCAGCGTACCCGTGGGCATACTGACTGGCACGCTGGGCGCGAGTGGTGGTGCAATTTTCACGGGGATAACGGCCCTCCTCTTTCCCCTTAGCGCGCAGGGTATTGTCGGGACGGCCACGCTTGCCATGATTCTCTCCGCGCTCAGTGGGGTGGCTGGTTACGCTTACTTTGGCAGGGTGGATTACGCCTACGCGGTCTTGATCGGTTTAACCTCCTTGGTTTCCGGTTACTTCTTTTCCAGGTTCGCCAATGAGGTGTCGGAAAAGAAGGTATACCTTTCGATGGGGGTCATTTTCATCGCCTTGGGCGTGATGGAAATGTTGAAGATGATGGGACTTGTGTGATAGACTTGCACGGTGTTAAGTTAACCCAGCCTCGAGGGTTTTGCAAGCCTTAACAATACTTAGAGTCACGATTCCTTTGATGGCCACTAGACCTCCTTGTCAGCGACGGCACTCGTTTGCTTTACAAAGGCATTGAGACCGAGGAGGACTACTTCTACTTCGAAGGTAGGATCGCCGAGGCATAATTTTTCAAGGAAGTTGGCGACCAGGCTGTTTCACATCTACCGCAACTTCGCTTCCTACCTGGTGAAGGCGCTTCACGAACTTGGCGCCTTGGCGATGCTTGAGCTACCCTCTCAACGTAACACGGTATGAGACAACGAGTTCATTGTGAACTTCTGGCTCCACTGTAAACTGATGGACGCTGTGGGGTTGAGGGCTCAGGAGCACGGTGTGAAGGCCTTCGAGATCATTGAGCATGACGCATCCAAGTACATAGTAGCATCAGTGAGGAGGGGGAGGAGTGAGGATGTGATTAAGGCTAGGGTTGAGGGGTTGATGCAATCAATGAGGCGGTTAGTAACGAGGGAGCATAAGGAATAACGATTTTTACCAACGGTTTTAAGGATGGGCTCATCATTAATTAATCACTCACCCCTAACGTACCTAGTAATCCACCTCCTAGCCGTTATTATGCCTATGCCGGTTGTGATCCACGCCCACGGCATTGATTATTGATACAAACGTGTTAAGTAAGAGCGAATCTTCCTAAAGGGAGTAGAAGGAGGTAGATGTTGCCGAGAATTTACACGTAGAGGTCGCCCGGTGTTGGATTGATAAGTGAGGATTAGGTGCAGTTGGCGGTTGAACTGCTCACTATTGAGATAGCGTAGCTAGGCGTTGTTGTTTGTGACTAATTAACGGCTATTATTACGTGGCTACCGAGTACTATCGCCAGTGCTGCTATTCCTATTATTATGTTTAGGTGGGTTGGGCTTGCCATGGGAGGAGTGTTGGTGAGGATGTTTAGTAAGGATTTATTGGGAAATCCTTCGTGGTTTAGCTATTAATTCGCATTTGGTGGCGTTTTCAACATTGTGAGTAAGATGGTATGTTTCATAGAGTAAAGTTATTTGCTCGGAATCCGCAATAAAGCTCACGTTCTTCATAATCAATCACGTTATAAACAATTTTCATCATATGAACCATAAGTGGTATTGTGTCTTGGTTTATTATCGCCTATGGAGTAAGGTGGGAATCAAAGTCTTAGTTTTCCGACTGCCTTTACCCTTACCTTTACTGCGTTGCCTGGTAGGTATGGCATTGCTATTTCCTCGACTTCGGCTACCTCCACGGTTGCTGGGTCTGCCCCGGCCTCAATGGCCCTTTTCTTAGTCTCCTCAGATGCATCCTGGATGGCCTTCTCCCTGGATACTTGTTCGTATGAGTATGCCTTCTCAACAACGGCGCCAACTAGTGCTGTGGCTGCGCCAATTGCGTTTGCGTATTGGGCGTGTTCAGGTCTGATAACCTCCTTGGCGCCTCTCAATACCTTAGGCCACATTGCTGATCCACCACCAACCAGTATTACTGTTTCGGGTTCTGGCCTTAGTTTTATTCTATCTAAGGCGTCCTCGAGCATCTCAACCATCTTTGCGTAGGCCTTCTCGACTAACCAACTCGGTATTTTGGATCGAGCTAGCTCGGGGTTGCATCTTGGGTCGTCAATAAACATGACACCCTTAGCCAACGCTATGTCCGTGGCTGTAATGACATTACCACCCCACGCTATACCATCATAGATCAACCTATAACCTACGCTTACGGGACCAACCTTAACATCACTATCCTTAGTCTCAACAATGCTACCTCCGGCAAGTCCTATAGCTACTACATCGGGCGCTCTAATGTTTGTCCTAACACCTCCAATCTCAACCTCAAGGGCCTCCCTGGGGTAACCATTAACCAGTGCACCTATGTTCGTTGTCGTACCACCAGTGTCAGCAACTATGGCATTGGGTATTCCAGTTAGGACATAGGCGCCCCTGATGCTGTTGGATATTGGTGCTATCACCGTGAATATAGGGAACTTGACTATGTACTCTGCGGATGCCGTAGTTCCATCATTTTGCGCAAAGAACATCTTAGCATGCTCAAGGCCCATGCTCCTTAATGCCTCCCTTAAGGCATTTATTGCATTTATCATAACCTTTATCGTTGCCGCATTAAGTATTGTGGCATTCTCCCTCTCAAGGAGCCCTATTGAACTTATTTCGTGGGATAAAACCACGGGCACGCCTGGCAATAAATCATTAGCCAACTCCCTAACCTTAACCTCATGCTCAGGATTCACAACCGACCAGACAGACGTTACGGCAATCGCATCAACCTTCTTTTCACGAAAAGACTTAAGTGCCTTTTTCACGGCGTCCTCATCGAACGAGGTTATTGGCTCACCTGTATAATCATGTCCACCTCTAATCATCGCTATCCCAGCATTAACCGCTTCCTTAAGGTCAACGGGCCAGTCAAGCGTTGGTTCGATAGCCTCGGTTGCCGGTAACCCAATCCTAATAATGCCAACCTTACCCAAATTTTTGCGTTGAACTATTGCATTTATTATGTGTGTTGTACCGAACATAACCGCAACAACATCATCCTTACTTACCTTAGATCTCTCAAGGACAAGCCTTAACGCGTTGATTATACCACTGGTTACGTCGGGCGTTGTCATAGTCTTCTCAGCATGGATTAAGTTATTGTTCTCATCAAGTATTACCGCATCCGTGTGTGTACTACCGACATCAATACCGATCTTATACTTCGTCATGGCTTGCTCACCCCCTTAATCCTTACCTCTATTGGTACATAGTCGATATTATACCCAAAGTATCTAGGACCAACGGTTTCAAGACCTTTCGGGGTCCTCCACTTCTCATTACACGGTATGCCGATCACGAGAACCCTAAGCCCGTACCTAAGTCGCTCAGTGGTTATTGGTCTCCCGGATTCGCTATCTAGCACGGTTATTAGGTCAGGTACTGAGGCTATTATTTCATTATCCCTAATAGCGACCAGGTTCTCGTTTTGGAATCTTATGATTAGTTTTGAGCCCTTATAATCATCGAGACCATCGATTACAGCTTCGCCGCGCGCAAACCCACCGATATTAAACCTCTGCACATCAACTATCTTGCCCCTGAATAATTCAAAACCGTGAGTAACATCCAGTAATGCATCGATTGGGTTCTTACCAGCGGACTTGGCCTCCCTCAGTGCCCTACCAATCTCGATAACTAACGATATACTGCCCCTAATCGCGGCCTCCTTATAGGGCTTTCCAAAGGTTGGGTATATGGCTATCCACGCTGAGCCGCCATACCTAACGGTGATGACTCTAGCAATCCTCTCCGCCCAATAATTATCGATAGTATCTAGAATAGCTGCATTACCCCTCTCATCAGATATTGCCATGGGTGTAGCCTTAATACCATGTATGTGAAGCGTTACCATCTGTAATTCTGGAAATGCCCTACCCATACCATCAGCGTCTATCACAGGTAACCCCCTTTCGGCACCAACAACCAGTGGTATTGTCGAGTTTATGCCACCAGCCTCTATTGGTGATATGAAATCAACCTTCCTATTAAAGTAATTCTCGAGCAACCTAAGTGAGAATAATGCCTCCTTACCACTTGGAATCTTCTCAATAAGTACCACAGGCGTGCCCATGGCCGCAACAGGTACGACGAAAGCATCATTATCAACCTCATCAACACTAACAATTTCAATTTTCCTACCCCTCTCAAGCTCCTGAAGAACCATTAACTTACCAATGTACGGATCTCCGCCACCGCCGGTACCCAGGATTGCAGCACCAACAACTAAGTCCTCAACGTCGGTCTTAGATAAGTAATAACGTGCCATGTCAGATCGATTTCATTTTTAGAAATTTATAAAATTTATGTAAGATAATACTTAAAAATCAATAGCCTAAATTCATACCGTATGAAGGAAAAGCGAGGTAGGTTTTTCTTTGACGATTACTCACTTGAAGAGGTACCGTCAGTTGAGAGGTACGGTTTATATAACCTATTTCTCACGTTAAGCGCGGCGTTTGGAGCAATAGCTGTCCTTTTCGCTGGCGGCGTTCTCGGTGGAGGACTTAACTTTGTTGACGCTACAATAGCTGTATTCACAGGAGGCACCACTGTACTTGCAATAATAGGCGCGCTTAGCGGCGCGATTGGTGCATACTCGGGCTTATCAACATATGTTGGTTGGAGGTTCCCCTTTGGCAGGGCTGGCGGTAAGATTCTTGGGTTCGCATTGATAACATTAACAACGGGTATTGGTTGGTTTGCTGTCGAGAGCTGGTTCTTTGGTGTCGTCATGAGTGAGATTTACCCGAATAATCCATTTTTCTCCGTATGGGCAGCCGCACTCTGGGGCGGGGCTCTCATGATATTATCCACCTACATAGGCTATAGGGCGCTATCGTTCCTTAGTTACTTCATTCTACCACAGCACGTTTGGCTTGTTGCTGTTGGATTATTACTTGCCATCTCGTTACATGGTGGGTGGGGTGCTGTTCTTACGGCAGTACCTAAGTCCCACATGACGCTTACTGAGGCCATAACGGATACGGTGGGCTTATACATAGCCGGGTCCTTAATAGCACCGGACATCACCAGGTTCGCTAAAAGGGCAAAGGATGCTGTCATTGCTTGGGTGCTACATATGTACGTGTTTTACCCATTCCTAATACTTGGTGCTGTGGCGATAGTGTTACTAACAGGTAGTGTAATAATTACAGAGGATATGCTAAAGCTCGGTATGGGTGTTGGTGTTCTATTAATAATTGTACTGGGGCAGTGGATAATAAATACGGTTAATCTATATAGCGGTAGTCTAAGCTTTACAAATGCAATACCAATTAGGAGGGACATATCCTCAATAATAGTTGGTATCATAGGTACATTATTAGCCGCCTATTGGGGATATACAGCAGGTGCTTCGTTGGCACCCTTCGAAAGCTTCATATCCCTCCTTGGTTCATTGTTACCTGCCGCTGGCGGGTCTGTGTTTGCGGAGTTCTACATAGTTAGGAGGTACTTCGATGGTATTAAGGATCCATACCAGAGGTTTAAGCTCGAGCCTGGTAAGGAGTATTCTGAGGTAAACCTTGTTGGTATACTATCATTCGCAGCAGGCGCCTTGGCCGGCTTCTTTGTCCCAGGTATTGCCGCAATAAATGCCATATTGGTGGCCTTCTTTGTCCATATAATATTGGCATACGTATTCAAAAAGGCGCACATTAAATACGAGTTTGGTAAGTACGTGTACAGGGGTGGGGTGGTTAGATGAACTTCTATAGATTAAGTCTATACTTCTTCGCGATACAGTTAGTATTCTCAATAATACTTCTTGGTGCACTACCATTTAATTCAAATACATACGCGATGTACCATACATTGGCCATTTCCCTGTTCATGCTACTAACAGCGGCAATGGGCATATACTTCTCATGGAAGGGGCAGGGTAGTCGCATAGTCGCTGATGCTTGGTTAGTTATATCAATAGTGACAGCATATATAGCAATAAATGTTTCGCCATTTTTCAATAGCCCTATGAAACCCCTTGAAATAGCGTTAACAAGCATTGTGACAGTCATATGGATAGTTGATTTATACCTTGCGTGGAGGATGAAATTACCAATATTGAAGCTTTAAATTGCGTTAAGTTGGCAACGTTCTCGTTAAAATATGCCTTATTTCTCCATGTAGTCTCATTATAATTTCCCATTCCTTTTCATCATAAAACTTAACACTTCCTGCAGTGAATCCTTTAGCGACCTCTATCACAAATCTCGATGTCTCATCAAGAGTATTAATATTTGTGACACCACTTGCTGAACCGGGTACTACGGTTTCTGTTATCGTAGCCACACCAACCACTGGAGAGTGCGTGTAAAGCCAGGGTTGTACAATACTGTTTATATGATATATTGGTGTTGAGAATGGTAGTAAGTCTTGCATCGTTATTGGCACTATAATCGGTAACCTTCCAGTTACCCACATGTATATGTTTATTAAATCATCACTGACCTTGAGTATCCACCCATCCTTAATAGTGGGGGTTATTGCGAAGCCACTACCCTTAACGACCAGGTTAGCCTTCGTTGCGTCAATACTTAGTATGGCATCCATCTGCGGATCAACTTCCCTCTTTAAAAGCTCGAATATACTCGCTGGACTTGCCATCATTGGTGCTGGTTTATGGGGTGTTACCACAGCATTGGGGCATATGTTTGTAGTTATTATTACATCTCCATCAAGAACATCACCCCTCATACTCATTTCGGCAAGCTTGTAGGCAACGGCTAAGGCTATTATGGCACCATCAGCATCGGATACCAAGCCCTTTATCAACGGCCTTGCACCAACACCACCAAGCCTACCAATAACGCCAAGAGTTGGCGCATCACCACCATTGTACTTACCGCGTTTTCCTGGAACTATAATTTTTACAAAATCTGTGGCTCCCTTCTCACCACTAACACGCTCAATACTCATTGTTAGGTATTTATCGAGACCCTTAGTGATGAAGAATTTCCGAACAGAATCACCATCGACATTTGGGTTATCGAGCAGATCTATTATTTCTATTAGGTACTTAAGCATCGACATATCATTACTTCAAGGTTTTCTTCCTTAAATACATTATGCGGTTAATTCCCTAATTATTTCAGCCATAACTGTTCTAGGTAGTATTACAGGCTTTCCTGAGACCTCCCTAACTATATTTTTCATTTTTATATTATAACCCAGGGAGTCAAGGATTACTAAATCAACATCACTATCACGTAGATACTCAGCAGCCCTTCTAAAGTCATCTTCAGTACTTAGGTATGCCGATACGGGTACAACAATCACGTCATTGATAATTCGCCCCCACCTCTCCTCTTCCATGCGTACCTGCTCCTTATCGTGGACGATTACACCAAGTCTCTTTATGTTACTGAGTGATGATACAACGTTCATGATTAATCTTGAGGGTTCTATCATAATCTTTCTTGATGAAAGTTCGGGAAAGTCACCTGTACATAATAAACCAATTACATCAACATGGGTTTCAAGGTTGTTTATGCACCTCTGCATCCTACTAACAATCTTATCCCTACTAAGTTTTACCGCGGTGCCATCCCTAAGCCTAGTAACGAGTACATAATCACCAGGCTTAGTCGCTAAGTCCTTAATCTCATCTTTACCTAAACCATCTAATGCGCCGCATTCCATGATTTCAATATTAGCACCAAGTAAAGGCTTAATCTCGCTTGTAATATCAGTCCTGGGCGACTCACCTATCGTTATAAATCCAACAATCTTCTTACTTGATTTCATATGAGTATTAACCATGGAGGTTTTTATTCCTTACGATGTGGTGCCGACCATATCGTAAACCTGCCTTACTACCTCAGTATCCTCATCCTCTGATTACTAAAGTTTACCTTCATGGACTTAACTATAGAGGTGACACATTATTGTTCTATTGTTAATGTGAACCTCCTTTGGTAGTTCTACCCGGCATTTATCCATTGTGTAGGGACACCTTGGCCAGAATGGGCATCCCTTCGGTATGTTGATGGCGCTTGGTACTTCACCACCTATGATCTTTGGTAACCCTCTCCTCCCAACCTCAGGTATTGCCGAAAGCAGGGCCTGGGTGTATGGGT